>JAHIZU010000200.1 GCA_018814265.1 Candidatus Margulisiibacteriota bacterium
AGTTCGCCTTAGAGTACCTTTATCCCAAGAAAGAGCTGCCCCGAGCGGAAATGGCTTCCATGCTGGCTAATACCCCCTATGTTAAGGCCTTGATCGATGAATTGCTTGATTTTGAAAGAGGCTATGAGCTAGAATATCCTTATCAGGGTACTGAGTTAACAATTCTAAATTAAATGACAAGAAAAATTTGTCTCATCAGTTTATTGTTTCTTTTAAGCGCCAGCTTGGTTCTGGCCCAAGCCGCGCCTGATCCGATCCGCATTGCCACCGGCGCCCGGACCCTGGGCATGGGCAAAGCCTTTGTCGGTTTAGCCGATGATCTGGGCTCGGTCTTCTTGAATCCCGCTGGCCTGGCCAATCCTGAACGCTGGCAGGTCACCTCCATGTCCGGCAAACTGCTGGATGAATTCAATTACCTTTCCCTTTCCGGCCTTTATCCCACCCAATTCGGCAATATGGGCATTGCTTACATCGGCTCTTCGATCAGCGGAGTAATGCCAACCACCATTGAAGCTGGCTCAGACCCGGCAGATCCCATCTATACCGTTGACCTGGCTCAGACGCCAATGAGCTACTACAATAACCTGCTGCTCCTGTCTTATGGCAGCAAACTGGACCGCGTATTCAACCTGCCAGGGCTTTCAGCCATTGGTTCGCGCTTTCCCGGCTTAAAAGAGGTTAATTTTGGAGCCAACCTCAAGATCTTTGCGGTCAACCTGACTGGCGACGGAATCACGCAGGGCAATGCCAGCGGCACAGAGCTCGACCTGGGCCTTCAGGGCAAACCCCTGCCCTGGCTTTCTTTGGGCGGCAATATTCAAAACGCACTGCCTGCTTCTCTCGGCGGCAAACTGCATTATGAAACAGGTTGGGATGAATCTTATCCCGCTGTACTGAAACTGGGAACAGCCATAAGCGTTCTTGGGCCGGATAATGCCCTGCGCTCGCTTGGCAATCACAAGGTCAACGCCTTGATTGACCTTGACTACGAGATCAGCCGGGCAGCCACCATCCCCACCCTTTACCACCTGGGTCTGGAGTGGAAGCCGCTGGACCTGATAGCGATCAGAGCCGGGATTGACCAGGAAATGGTCGGCATCGGCGAAGTTGCCAATAACTTTACTTCCGGCGTAGGCGTTTTTTACGGTGATTTTCGTTTTGATTACGCCTACCACCAGTTTGCCGGCGCGCCTGGCGTTGACAACCATTTCTTCTCGCTGTCATACGGCATTGCCCCGGTAAAAAAGATCGCGGACCGCCTGGTCTCATCCCCGGACAAATTGATCACCACCCAATTGGTGACTTCGGTCAAAGGAGTTGCGGTTGATCACCGGATCGTTACGGTAAAAGTGAACGGCATCCAAACAGCGCTGTCTCCGCGAGGAGAATTCCAGACTGAAGCCGCCCTGCGGGTCGGCAAGAACCTCATCCTGGTCGAAGGCCTTGATGACAAAGGCAAACTTGTTGACAGCGATAAGCTGAGAGTGCTGCGCTTGATCACTTATCCGGACGTAGCCAAAGACTACTGGGCAGCTGAGCAGATCAGCTATATCGGCACCCTGGGCATCATTAAGGGTTATCCCAATGGGACATTTAAACCAGATGGCAACATTACCCGCGCAGAGCTGTCCACCCTGCTGGTCAGGACCAAAATGGGCGGTGATGAGAATGTGCCAAACGCCGCGAATAAAGTTTTTAAAGACCTGGCGCTCAGCCACTGGGCAGCCAAGTATGTCAACCTGGCTGCTAAAGACGGCATTGTTAAAGGTTATCCGGATGGCACATTCAAACCTTTGGCTAATATTACCCGGGCAGAAGGCCTGGCCATGATCGCCAGATTTGGCAAAGTAAAAGAGCTGAAATATATTAACCAGTTCGACGATATAACTCAGAAACATTGGGTCGCCACGATCCTTTCCGGCGCCCACACCGAAGGCCTGCTGCTTTATTTAAAAGGTAAACCTTTTGAGCCAAGCAGAAAACTGACCCGCGCAGAAGCAGTAGAAATGCTTTACCGCAGCCAGCCGATCAAACTGCTGATCGCTGATCTAATAAATTTTGACAAAGGCTACTAAGGAGGAGAATTAATTTGCGTCGTTTAAGCTTGTTGTTAGTTCTGATGTTAATGATC
>JAHIZU010000026.1 GCA_018814265.1 Candidatus Margulisiibacteriota bacterium
CATCATCACTGGTTGCCCTTTGCTCTTCTTCTCCTGAGATGGGGTTAAGTCCTGTCACGGGTTTTTTGTCCAACGGAGAAGGCAGATAATCAACAATCGCGTCAAGCAAGGCCTGAACTCCTTTGTTCTTAAAGGCCGTGCCGCAAACCACCGGTATAATTTGAGCGTTAACCGTAGCCTTTCTTAAGCCAGCCCTGACCTCTTCTTTGGACAACTTATGATCCGACAAATATTTTTCCAGTAATTTATCATCAGACTCAGCCGCCGCCTCAACTAGTTTTTCCCGATAGCTAGCCGCCTTTTCTTTCAATTCTTCGGGAATAGGCTGGCGGGTAAACTTCATGCCCAATTCATCCTCATAGATGATCGCATCCATCTCAACCAAATCAATAATCCCTTTGAATTGATCCTCGGCGCCGATCGGCAATTGAAAGGGCACTGTCTTGGCCAGTAAACGATCCTTAATTTGGTCAACAACTCGATAGAAATCCGCGCCAACCCGATCCATTTTATTAATAAAGGCGATCCGTGGGACGCTGTAGCGGGTTGCCTGGCGCCAAACAGTCTCAGATTGCGGCTGGACACCGCCGACAGCACAAAAGATGACGACCACACCATCCAGGACCCTCAAGGAACGTTCTACTTCAACTGTAAAATCAACGTGACCGGGTGTGTCAATAATATTGATCCGATGATCATTCCAGAAGGTGGTTGTGGCCGCGGAAGTAATGGTAATGCCCCGTTCTTTTTCTTGAGCCATCCAATCCATAGTCGATGTGCCATCGTGCACCTCACCAATGCGGTGCAGCCGGCCGCTATAAAATAGTACCCGCTCCGTGGTCGTGGTCTTGCCGGCGTCAATGTGCGCGGCAAACCCCATATTACGATATTTATCTAATGTATGCTCTCGAGCCATGTTTTTAATTTACCACCTGAAATGAGCAAAAGCCCTGTTAGCATTTGCTGTTTTATGCAGGTCTTCCTTTTTCTTCATCGACCCGCCAGCACCGTTATAGGCATCGATCAGTTCGGCGGATAATTTCTCAGCCATTGATCTTCCCGCCCGTTCCCGGCAAACATCGCGCAGCCATTGCATTGCCTGCGCCTGGCCGCGAAGCTTCGATATCTCGATTGGCACCTGATAAGTAGCACCACCGACACGTCTAGCTTTAATCTGGAGCAGGGGCGTTACATTCTCTAAGGCTTTTTCAAAAACCTCCAGCGCAGGTTTGCTCAGCTTCTGCTCAATCGTCCCCAAGGCTGAATAAACAATCGTTTCCGCCACAACCTTCTTGCCACCCATCATAATCTTATTTATAAATCTCTGCACGAGAACGCTGCTGTAAACAGGATCAGCCACTATTTCCCTTTTGGGCACTTGACCATTTCTAGGCACCGGCAACTCCTCCTTTAACGCGTTTTGCTCCATACTTTGAGCGGCTCTGTTTTCTGCCATCAACCCCAGCCGTGTCAAAGGAGCCCCTGACAATGTGGTAACGTACCCCTGGCAAATCTTTTACGCGGCCGCCGCGCACCAGAACCACCGAGTGCTCCTGCAGGTTATGGCCCTCCCCAGGAATGTATGCCGTGACCTCCATATGAGTTGTTAGCCTCACCCTGGCAACTTTGCGCAGCGCAGAATTCGGCTTTTTAGGTGTTGTGGTATAGACACGAACACAAACCCCTCGCCGTAAGGGACTGCCTTTTAGGGCGGGCACCCTTCTCTTGGCCTTCCTAATGTTTCTTCCTTTTCTAATTAACTGATTGATCGTTGGCATTATTTTCTCCTCTAGTTATGTTTCCTGGCCAGCCGCTATTTTCAACTGACCCAGCAACCCAGCGGTTGGCACCAGTTCCAGATAGCGGTAATCAACAAAACCAGTTCCCGCAGGAATTGGTTTACCGATAATTACATTTTCCTTTAATCCGTACATTTCATCCACTTTGCCTTTGACCGCGGCATCAGTAAGCACCCGGGCTGTCTCCTGGAAGGAAGCAGCCGAAATAAAACTTTCCGTGGTTAGTGAGGCTTTAGTAATTCCCAGCAAGACCTCAGTCGCGGTAGCGTTCTCCCCCTTGGTCTTTTCATTCAAGATCGCCAGCGTGTTCTTTTCTATCAACTCACCAGGCAGTAAAGTGGTAATTCCCGGATCAACAATCCTGACTTTCTTTGTCATTTGCCGGACAATGACCTCAATATGTTTATCCGAAATCGTAACCCCCTGGGCACGGTAGATCTTTTGGATCTCATCTACCAAAAATGTCTGCACAGCAGCCACCCCAATAATCCTCAGCACATCATGGGGACTAACAACACCCTCGGTCAGCTGCATCCCCTGGTATACCCGGTCATTTGAAATAACCCGCAATCTCGTCTCATAAGGCACCTGATACTCTTTCTTTTCGTTCTTTGCCCCAATAACTGTGACCAGACGAACGCCTTCGTTTTCCTTAACCTCAACCGTGCCGTCTAATTCAGACAGAATAGCCGCGTCGCGCGGGCGCCTGCCCTCAAATAGCTCTTCGACCTTAGGCAAACCCTGAATAATGTCGCGGGTCTTGCTGGAATCCCGGCGGATCGACTCGACCTTGGCAATAACATCATAGCTGGTAATATCTTCCCCATCTTCGACAAAGATTCTTGAGCCGGCGATCACCAGATAATTTTCTCCAGGGGCTACGGTCAAACTATCTTTTTTTGCCTCAAGAACCACGCCGGATATTTTGCTCACTAATCCAGTCGCGAGCTCATCGCCAACCTTAACCTTGGCCCCCTGTTTGACAAAAACCTGCGCACCTTTGGGCACATCATATTTTTTGCTCACCTTGGGATTATAGATAAAAACCTCGCCGTCGCGCTTGGCGACTTTTTCCTTGCGTTTTGCGGTTAATTCCAGATCAAGATACATGACCCTGCCGGCAGAGCTGGAAATTACATGTTCATAAGTGGGGTCATACAAAGCGATCGTTTCGCCGGCAGCCACCTTTTGATTCTGCTTAACAGTTAGCATTGCTCCGACTGGCAAGGGGTATTCTTCTTTTTTATCCTTGATCTTAACGTAGAGCGTAGAGCTGCGAGTAATCGTTTTCTGTTTTTCTCCCAACTCGTCAACAATGTCCTTGATCTCAGTCCCTTCTGAAAAGTGAATAGTCCCGCCATGCTTCGTTTTAACCGAAACCTTGGCCGCTTTGTGCAAGGCAACTCCGCCGATATGGAAGGTTCTCATGGTCAGCTGAGTTCCGGGCTCACCGATAGACTGCGCCGCAATGGTTCCGACCGCTTCACCAACATTGACATAGCGATTCGTGGAAAGATCAAGGCCGTAGCATTTTTGGCACAAGCCTTTTTTCGTTTTACAAGAGAGTGTTGAGCGAACCATGATCTTTTCAATGCCAGCGCTATTAATGTTCTTGGCCGTTTCGATGTCGATCATTTCTCCGGCCTTGGCCAGGATTTTGTTCGACAAAGGATCGGAAACATTTTTTAACGGTATGCGGTGGATCAATCTTTGCCAGAGCGGGATTAATTCCTCATAACCCTCTCTGATAGTCGAAAGCTCAATTCCATCCTGGGTCTCACAGTCTAGTTCGGTAATCATTACGTCTTGAGAAACATCGACCAGGCGTCTGGTCAAATAACCAGAATCAGCGGTACGCAAAGCCGTGTCAACCAGCCCTTTTCGCGCGCCATAAGAAGAAATAAAATATTCTGTCGAGGTCAAGCCTTCTTTAAAGTTTGCTTTGATCGGAATATCAATAATGTTACCGGAAGGATCGGCCATCAGGCCGCGAATGCCGGAAAGCTGCCGCACCTGCTGCAAGTTGCCGCGGGCGCCTGAAAAGGCCATCATATAGACTGAATTAAGCTTATCAAAGCCCTTGAGCATGGCCTGGGTCACATCTTCGGTAACCGCGCTCCAAATATCCAGGGAACGAATAAACTTTTCTTTTCCTGAGATGCTGCCGGCATGGAAATGACGTTCCAGATCAGCTACCTGATTGGTTGCCTTATCAACAATTTCTTTTTTCTTGGACGGGACCACCAGATCCTCGATAGCAATAGAAACCCCGGCCAGGGTGGCATATTTAAATCCCAGCCGTTTTATTTCGTCAGCCATCTCAGCCGTGACCGCGCTGCCATACTTACTAAAACAGGTGGTAATAATCTTTTCCAATTCCTTTTTAACCAGAACGTGATTAATGTAGGGATACTCTTCCTGGATGCCACGTCGCTGAAGAACCCGATTTAACGTGTAGTTGAACTTAATCCTGCCAACAGTCGTGTCAATAATTTCGCCGTGGCGTCGGACTTTGATCTGCGCATGCAGATGGACTTCATCCAAGTCATTGGCTACCATGGCTTCCCAGTCATTGGCAAATATCCAGCCCTTGCCCTGTAAGGCCCTTTCATCAGCCACGGTCATATAGTAGGTTCCCAGCACCATATCCTGGGTTGGGGTGACTACAGGCCGGCCTGAAGCCGGTGAAAGTAAATTATTGGAAGAAAGCATCAAGATGCGAGCTTCGACTTGTGCCTCAAAAAGCAGCGGCACGTGAACCGCCATTTGGTCGCCGTCAAAATCAGCGTTAAAGGCGGAGCAAACCAGCGGATGGATCTGAATGGCTTTACCTTCCACCAGGATCGGTTCAAAAGCCTGAATCCCCAGGCGGTGCAGGGTTGGCGCGCGGTTGAGCAATACCGGATGTCCCTTAATGACTTCCTCAAGAATATCCCAAACAACAATATCCTGCAAGTCGATCATCCGTTTGGCTGACTTAACATTCTGGGAGTATCCGCGATCAACCAGTTTTCGAATGACAAAAGGCTTAAAAAGCTCCAGCGCCATGGCCTTGGGCAAGCCACACTGGTGCAGCTTTAGGTTGGGGCCAATAACAATTACTGAGCGGCCAGAATAATCAGCGCGTTTACCAAGCAGGTTCTGGCGGAACCGGCCCTGCTTGCCTTCAATGATATCTGTTAATGATTTTAAAGGCCGTCCCGTAGATCCGGTGACCGCCCGTTTACGCCGACCATTATCGATCAGTACGTCAACCGATTCCTGAAGCATACGCTTTTCATTGCGAATGATCATTTCGGGAGCGCCCATGTTGATCATTTTCTTTAAGCGATTATTGCGGTTGAGCACACGACGATACAGGTCATTGAAATCAGAAGTAGCAAAGCGCCCGCCCTCCAATTGAACCATTGGCCGCAGATCTGGCGGAATAACTGGTAGATTTTCAACTATCATCCATTCCGGCCGATTAGTTGATTTGTAAAATGCTTCGGAGACACGCAACCGTTTAATAATTTTTAGTCTCTTCTGGCCGGTCGCAGTCTTGAGATCCCGGCGCAGTTTACTAACCATCTGGCCCAGATCAACCTTGGCCAAGAGGTCGCGCACAGCGCGGGCGCCGGTCTCGGCCTTAAACTTGCTGCCATATTTTTCCAGTGCTTCCTGATATTCGGCTTCGCGCAGGATCTTGCCAACTTTTAGTTTTTTTACATCAGCCTTGACCTCAGTAACAATGAAGGCATCATAATAGATAACCTCTTCCAGTGATCGGGTAGACACATCCAGCAGCAAACTCATATAACCAGGGACTCCGCGCAGGAACCAGATGTGGGCCACTGGCTCAACCAACCGGATATGTCCCATACGTTCACGCCGAACCCGGGAAGTAGTTACCTCAACACCGCAACGTTCACAAACGATCCCGCGGTAGCGGACACGCCGGTACTTGCCGCAATGACATTCCCAATCTTTTACCGGACCGAAAATCTTTTCATCAAACAAACCTTTGCGTTCTGGTTTGAAAGTGCGGTAATTGATCGTTTCCGGCTTTTCCACCTCACCATATGACCACAACAATATCTGCTCCGGTGAAGCCAGACCGATACGTATATGACTAAATTCTTTCCCTTCGGTCTTTTTAGCAAATGGCAAAGTTATATCCTCCCTTTAGCCTTTTCCTTGCCGAAAATCCGGGGCATTCTTTTACCGGCAAGTTTTTCTTGTTCGTCAATATTGACCTCTTTACCCGACTTATCCAGAGTCTTGACATCCAGACCAAGACTGCGTAGTTCCTTAACCAAGACCTTAAATGATTCAGGAATGCCAGGCTTACCCATGGCTTTACCCTTGATGATCGCTTCATAAACTCGAGAACGGCCAACCACATCATCCGACTTAACCGTCAGCAATTCCTGAAGAGTATGGGCTGCGCCGTAAGCTTCCAGGGCCCAAACTTCCATTTCACCAAAGCGCTGGCCACCGAATTGCGCCTTACCGCCAAGGGGCTGCTGGGTAATCAGCGAATAAGGCCCGGTGGAGCGAGCATGCATCTTATCATCAACTAAGTGGATCAATTTCATCAAATACATATAGCCAACCGCGATTTTACGGCCAAAGGGCCTGCCTGTCCGCCCATCGCACAATTCAACCTTGCCGCTGGCATCCATCCAAGTGA
>JAHIZU010000201.1 GCA_018814265.1 Candidatus Margulisiibacteriota bacterium
AAGATCCGAATTAAGGTGCTTACCGGCCCCAGCAAAAAACCGCAGGAAATCTTAAGTAAAGATGTGGAAGAGGCCCCTTCGGCACTGAATCGCCTGGCCAAAGAGAAAAAAAGCAAGGCTGCTAAGAAGGAAAAGAAGAAGAAATAATATACACGGATTTGCGCGGATAGGGTCACGGATAACCACGGAAGAACTCCAGTGTTAAAAGGGAAAACCATAATTCTCGGCGTTTCCAGCAGTATAGCAGCTTATAAGGCTTGTGAAGTTGTTTCGCGTTTAAAAAAGCTGGGGGCTGAGGTGTGGGTGGTAATGACCAAAGAAGCTGCTAAGCTGATTACCCCTCTGACTTTTCGTACGCTGTCCGGGAACCCGGTTATTACTGATCTTTTTTCTCCAGAGCTGACCGATCTGCCTATTCCTCATATTTCCTTAACTAAAAAAGCCGACCTTCTTTTGATCGCCCCATGTACTGCTAATATTGTCGGAAAACTGGCGAATGGTATTGCTGATGATCCTTTGACCACCATAGCGTTAGCTTCCACAGCAAAGAAATTGCTTGCTCCGGCCATGAACTGTGAAATGTGGCGGAACGTTGTTGTTAAAGAGAATATTCAGAAATTAGGAGTTCGGAGTTTTGAGTTCGTAGGGCCGGAAGAAGGAAAATTGGCTTGTGGTGATGAGGATATTGGCAGGATGTCTGAGCCAGAGGCAATAGTAGGTTAGGCAGTTAGCTTGCTGATTCCTGATCAGGATTTAAAAGGTAAGCATGTTTTGGTGACAGCGGGAGGGACAAAAGAAGCGATTGATCCAGTGCGATATATTTCCAACCGTTCCTCAGGCAAAATGGGCTATGCCTTGGCCAGAGCGGCCCGGGAAAGAGGCGCGGCAGTCACTTTAATTTCTGCCAACGGGCATTTACCTGATCTGCTTGATATCAAGACAATTAAAGTTGAATCAGCTGCTGGCATGCTGGAGGCAGTGCTTGATTTTTGCAATAACGCGCACGCGGTTATTATGGCTGCGGCGGTGAGTGACTTCAAATCCGAAATCCGAAATTCTAAATCCGAAACAAATTCTAAATCCAAAATAAAAAAAAGCAAAAACGGATTGCAATTAAATTTGGTCCCGACAACAGATATACTTAAAACGATTGCCAGGCAAAAAGGACGTAAAGGTAGGGTGCTGGCTGGTTTTGCGCTGGAAACTGATAACTTGATCAGGAATGCCAAGAAAAAGCTGAAGGATAAAGATTTAGATCTGATCGTTGCTAACGATGACTCGACGTTCGACAGTGATTCGATCAAGTTTTCAATAGTTTTAAAAAATGATAAGGTTTTAGATTTTCCACAGCAGTCTAAAGAGCAAGCCGCTCACCTCATTCTTGATAAGGTCAAAGCCCTTTTCTGAGCATATGTTCGCTGAAATCATCCTCTCCAAAGTATCCCGCGGAATAGACAAGATCTTCCACTATTCTATTCCCAGGGAATTAGTAGCTGACATCAAGATCGGGCATCAGGTCCTGGTACCCTTTGGCCGTAGAACGGATCTGGGCTATGTGGTTGGGTTTGTGGAAAAGGCCGAGGTCAAAAATGTTAAAGATATCCTTTCCATCGCTTCGGAACACCCGGTTTTTACTAAAGAACAGGTTGAGCTGGCCAAGTGGCTGGCTGATTATTATTGTTCTTTCTTTTTAACCGCTTTAAGGCTTGTAATGCCTCCGGGGACGAGTCAAAGAGAAGGCCGGAGGCCAAAGATCCAAGGCCAGAGGCCTGAGGCAAAGGAAGTAAAACAGACCCAAAGCCCAATGACACCGACCCCAGAACAGCAAGCCGCACTGCAAGCTATTAAGCAAGCCCTTGATCAAAGTAGACCAGAAAAATATTTGCTTTATGGTGTTACTGGCTCCGGAAAGACGGAAGTTTATTTGCAGGCAGTGGCGCATGCTTTGGCCAAAGGGAAGAGCGCTATTGTGCTGGTGCCGGAGATTTCTCTAACCCCTCAATTAGTTGAACGCTTTCAGGCGCGTTTTGGCGACCACATCGCGGTGCTCCACAGCCACCTGACGCAAAAACAGCGAAGGGATGAATGGCAAAGAATCGCTACAGGTGAAGCCAAAATTATTTTAGGTGCTCGTTCCGCTGTTTTTGCCCCAGTTAAGAACCTTGGCTTGATCGTTATTGATGAAGAGTTTGAAACGAGCTATAAACAAGATAAAAGCCCTCGTTATCATGCTAGAGAAGTTGCTGGCTTTTTGGCTGGTCAGCACCAGGCAGTGGTGATCCTGGGGTCAGCAACTCCTTCGGTTGAAACTTTTTATAAGGCGGAGCAGGGCGAGTATCAGAAACTTGTTCTGGCCAAACGCATTGATGACCGGCCGCTGCCGCCGGTTGAGGTGATTGATATGCGGCGCCAGGGCAGATTCCTTTTGTCAAAAGAATTACGTGAAGAGCTGAAAACGACCCTGGCTAAAGGCGAACAGGCCATTTTATTTATTAACCGCCGCGGCTTTTATACTTTTGTCA
This sequence comes from Candidatus Margulisiibacteriota bacterium, assembly GCA_018814265.1. Taxonomy (GTDB): domain Bacteria; phylum Margulisbacteria; class WOR-1; order O2-12-FULL-45-9; family O2-12-FULL-45-9; genus JAHIZU01. The sequence continues at coordinate 2,523 of JAHIZU010000201.1, forward strand.
TGTGCCGCGCCTGCGGCAACCCCATCGAGTGTCCTGATTGCGCCATCTCGCTTTCATACCATTCGGATAGCCAACAAGTGCTTTGTAACCGCTGCGACTATAGGGCCGCAGTGCCGTCAACCTGTCCGCGCTGCAACAGTAGTTCGATCGCCTATTTTGGTATTGGCACCCAGCGCATTGAAAACGAAGTGGCACAGGTTTTTCCTCAAGCTAGGATCCTGCGCTATGACACCGACTCGGTTAGTAAACGGGGTTCTCATGAAACATTTTTTGCCGCTTTTGCCGAGCACAAAGCAGATGTCTTGATCGGCACCCAGATGGTGACCAAGGGGTTGGATGTGGCCAATGTTACCCTGGTCGGGGTCGTTTCAGCTGATACTGCTTTGCAGCTGCCTGATTTTCGCTCAGCGGAACATACTTTTCAGCTGCTGACCCAGGTGGCAGGCCGGGCCGGCAGGCATCACCTGCCCGGCAAAGTAATTATCCAAACCTATACCCCAGAGCATTACGCCATTAAAACCGCAACTGGACATGACTATGAGGCGTTCTACGCGCAGGAGATAAAACATCGCCAGGAACTGAGCTATCCGCCTTTTGCCAGGCTGATCAGTTTGCTGATCAGCGGGCCAGAGGCAAGTAAGGTTGAAAAGATCGCAGCGGATCTTGGGCAATTTCTTCGAAAAAGATTAGCTAAACAAGTTTTAGGGCCGGCCTCAGCGGTTATTCCCAGGCTGCGGGGGCAATGGCGCTGGCAAATACTTTTAAAAGGAAAGGATCTTGGTCTGCTGCGGCAGGCAGTCCAGGAAACTCTAGCCAAAGTGGTCGTTCCCCAGGAGATCCGGGTAACCGTTGATGTTGAGCCAATGGGGCTGCTTTAATTTAGTCCGGGATGATCAGCACCGGCGTCTTGAGGTCGATCTTGGAAAAGAGATACTTGATGACTCGATTCTCCACTGCCACGCAGCCCCGGGTGTCATCTTTTTTTGTTACAAAAGTAAAGTTTGGATCTTTCTTTTCCATGCGATCTAAGTAACGAGAAACACTGGTTGCTGCGCCATGGATGCCGTAGGCGCCAGGATTGCTCAGGCTTAGGAACAGGGTGTAGCGGCTCCGGTTGTTTTTCCCGTCAACATACGTTTCACCTTCTGGCGTGCGGTGATATTTATTGGCTAAAGAGACCTTGACCGGAAAATTGTAGATAAACCCGTTCCACTTATCGTTTCTAACCAGTTTCCCATTCCTATAATAATAAAGCAGATGGTCTTTCTTGCTGACTACAATAACATCTTGATCCCGATATTTTTGGGCAAACTCCCAGACCTTCTGCTTGAAGTACAATAGGCGGGGCACTTCTTTTTCCCGGCCAGCCTGGCTGTCTAAAGCGGACAGAACAAAGGCAAAAAAGGCCAGACAGATGATTATTAGAGCTGATTTTTTTAAGTTGATCATTTATCTCTCACCTTATATTTATCATCAATTTACAGGCAAAATTTCATTTTTGATGTGAAATCAGCCATAAAGTAAGGTATAATTTGGGCGTGAAACAACAGGTCATTAGATTTCCCAATCCGGTCTTGCGCAAAAAAGCCAAGGCAGTAAAACGGATCACTCCGCAGATCATCAAACTAATGGATCAAATGATCAAGATCATGCACGCGGCGCCCGGGATCGGTCTGGCCGCGCCGCAGATCGGCGAGTCGCTGAGAATAATTGTGGCGGATATTGGGGCAGGAGAAATCGCGCTGGCTAATCCAAGGATTGTGACCAAGCAAGGCAAACAAACCTTTACCGAAGGCTGCTTGTCGCTGCCCGGGGTAGAGGCGCCGGTTGAACGCGCTGCCCGGGTTACTGTTAAGGGCTTGAGCCGTGAAGGACAAGCCGTTACTATTGAGGCCGAGGATCTGCTGGCCACGGTTTTGCAGCATGAGATCGACCACCTTGATGGCAAGGTCTTTATTGATCGGGTATCAGACCCGAGCCTGATAAAGCATGTGGTTTTTGCCAAGGAAAAAAAGGAAGAATTAATATAAATGTTAGGTGAAACAACGTCTCTAGGCTATATCCCGGCTCAGGTAGCAGGGCTTAACGCTGGTAATTTGTATAATGTTGTTGTCTCTTTCTTGGTTTTTTTTGGCTGTGCTTATGCCGCCTGGATGATCTATTCCCGAGGCAAAAAGGACCTGACGCAAAAAGCTTTCGCGCTCTTTTTAGGCTTGGTCGGACTGCACTGGCTGGGAGTGGTTTTTGGCAACCTGACGGCCTGGCTTAATCTGGTCCAGCTCGCTAGCTGGTTCGCTTATCCAATAAAGATCACCTTTGTTCTGCCTGCCGTAGTCCTGGGCTATTTTTTTGCCGCAGGGATCTGGCAGAACAAGTCAACTGTCCGGCGGGTGACCTTTTTGTTTGTGGTTGCGGCTTCGGCCATGGTGGTAGTCAGCTGGCGTTTGGACAGTACCCTGCATACTATTACTTATTGGGGTGTGCAATGGCAAGTCGGGGCCTTAGCCCGCCTGATCTATATAGTTGGCCTGCTTTTGCCCCTGGCGGTTTTGGCTGTTTATTCGATTCTTAAGGATAGCCTGGAAATGCTGCTGAAGAAAAAGTCCGCCAACTTTACCCTTTATTTTGGGGCGGGTATCTTTGTCCTGTTGGAATATCTGCAAATTTCCATTGTGGTGGTGACCTGGCAAAGGTTGCTGGCGCGCTTGTTGTATATTTTGATTGCTTTTGGCGCCTACTTGTTTTTTGTCAGCCGGGTGCAGGAGAACAGATTTATTCCTCGGGCCCAGGAGTTGCCGCCGCGCAAAATGATTCGCGTACCGTTCTTTACAAAATTGCTGTTCTTTTTTACTGCGCTGGCTGTGCTGCCGATCACCATTTCATCTTTGTTGATGTTTGTTTCTTTTAAGGAGATCATTGATCAATACGTCCATAAGCCGCTGCTCTGGGATGTGAAGACCTCGCGTGAAGCCTTTGTTATGGCACTTGACCATCTGCAGGTCCAGTCCCTGTTTTTACTGGTGCTGACCGGGCTGCTGGTCTTTTTAGCGGCAGTGCTGATCGCTAAAACACTCTCGGTTTCTTTGCGCAATATTTCCCTGGGTATGGGGCGGGTATCCAAGGGGGATTTTAGTTTTAGGGTCCAGCCGGACAGCAATGATGAGATCGGTGACCTGGCCAATTATTTCAATGACATGTCAGATGAGATCAAGCGCTCGCGTGAGATCATGCAGCAATGGAACCGCGAGCTGGAAACGAAGGTGGCAGAGCGGACCGAGGACCTGCGCGCCCTTTATAATATTTCTAAAGCGATCGGCTCCAGCCTGGACTTTAAGTTACTGATCAGCCGGGCCATAGATAATCTTTTGCCGGTGATCAAAGCGGACGGCTATTGCGTCTTGGTGCCAAATGAAGCAGGCAAGTTTATCTCCCGCCTTTCTCGCGGTATTGAGTTTAATGATCTTGAGATAACAGAAGGCCAGGGACTGCTGGGGGAGGCGTTACAAAAGAAGGCGGTTATTTTTTCCGAGGATGTGTCCCGGGACCCTCGTTGTCAGGACGATTATTATAAACAAACCGGCTTAAAAACCCTGCTGGTTTCACCTTTGCGAGCCAAGGGCAAAATAATGGGTATCCTGATCATTGGTTCGCGCGGTATGCGCAATTATGCCGGGGACAGAGAGGTTAATCTTTTAGCGGCTATTTCCGACCAGCTGGCGATCTCCCTGGAAAATGTCGGCATTTACGAAAAAGAAAAGGAAGCCGTAGCCAGGTTAACCGAGTTGGACCGCCTGAAAAATGAATTTATCTCGATGGTTTCGCATGAGCTGCGCACGCCGGTTACCTCGGTTGACGGGTATGTTTCTCTGTTCCTGGCGGGGGCCACCGGTCCGCTGACAGAGGATCAAAAGAAATACTTGAATATCGTGAAGGAGAATGATGTGCGCCTTTTGACCTTGATCAACCGGCTGCTTGATTTTTCTAAGATCGAGGCTGGACGTTTTACTATTAAGCGGGAACTGGTTTCGCTCAATGATATCATTAATGCCGCGGCCAAGACCCTTGAACAACAGCTGTCCAAGAAGCAAACCAAAATCAAGTTGAACTTAAAAGCCAGCAATGCCAATTTTATGGGCGACCGGGAAAAGATGATCGAGGTTTTCATTAATTTGATCGAGAACGCCCTGAAGTTTGGGCAGGAGCAAGAGCCGTTGAACGTAGAAATCTCCACCAGGGATGAAGGTGATTTTATTCAGGTGGAAGTTAAGGATAACGGGATCGGGGTTGATAAAGAGCACCTGGAAAAGATCTTCAATAAGTTTTACCAGATCGAGGATACTATGACCCGCAAGGTTGGCGGGGTGGGGTTGGGCTTGGCGATAGTGAAAGAGATCATCGGCAACCATAACGGCAAGATCTGGGCTGAGTCTGCTGGGCAGGGTAAAGGGACCACGATCCTCTTTACTTTGCCGGTAGCGGAGAAGGTGTGAAATGAAAATTGTTTTTATGGGGACTTCTGCGGAAGCGGCGCAGATATTGGCGCAGCTGGTCAAAGAGAAACATCAGCTGGCCGCGGTCATTACCCAGCCGGACCGGCCTAAAGGCCGCGGACAAAAAATGGCTTATCCGCCAGTCAAAGAAATTGCTTTAAAACATGCTCTGCCTTTGGAACAGCCGGAAAAAGTGAAGGGCAATGAGATTTTAATTTCCCTGCTAAAATCAATTGCGCCGGACATTATTGTTGTCGTTGCTTACGGCAAGATCCTGCCCAAGTCGATTATCGACATTCCCCGATATGGTTGTATTAATGTTCATGCCTCGCTGCTGCCAAAGTACCGCGGCGCGGCGCCTGTGCAATGGGCTTTACTCAATGGAGAAAAAGAAACTGGCATCACGATCATGCGGATCAACGAGCTGTTAGACAGCGGTGAGATCATCCTGCAGGAAAAAGTGAAGATTGATGAGGCTGATAATACAGAAACTCTCTTGAAAAAATTATTCGCGGCTGGCGGCAAACTACTGCTTGAGGCTTTGCAGCAGATAGCAGAGGGAAACGAAAAATATATCTCTCAAAACGAGGCAGCCGCAACTAACGCGCCGGCGATCACTAAAGAAAGCGGAGAGCTCGACTGGCGCCAGAGCGCGGCACAGATCCACAATCGGATCCGGGCGCTGGTGCCTTGGCCGGTTGCCCATACTTTTTATAAAGAAAAGTTGCTAAAGATCTGGCAGTCGCAAATCCATGTAGTTGATTTAGAGACAAAATATAAACAGCCGGGGACAGTTGTTCAGCTGGTCAAGAATTACGGTTTTATTGTCGCTACTGGAGAGGGGCATCTGCTTATCCGGGAGGTTCAAGCGGCCGGTAAAAAGCGGCTGCCGGCTTATGATTTTGTTATTGGTCACGACGTAAAAATCGGCGAATCCCTTCCCAATTAAGGGAAAGAAGCCTCTTGACACCCCCACATATGGTGTGATAAATTCACACACACCCTAGATGTGTGATTTATGGAGTCTTTAGATGAAATGTCCATTTTGTGAAAATATTGAAGATAAGGTCCTGGAATCCCGCGAAATTGATGAGGGCAAAGCTATTCGCCGCCGCCGAGAATGTGCTGACTGCCGCGGCCGTTTTACCTCTTATGAACGGGTAGAAGAAAAGCCCGTTCTGGTTATCAAGCGCGATGGCCGTCGGGAACAGTTTAGCCGGGATAAAATTCTGGCGGGCATTTTCCGGGCCTGTGAAAAGAGACCGGTGGCAGCGGATTTAATTGAAGGCATGGTAGATGAGATCGAAAAAGAGATCCACAAAGAAGCTGGCCGCGAAGTCTTGAGCTCAAAACTAGGTGAATTGGTCATGGAAAAATTGCAGCAGGTTGATAAGATCG
>JAHIZU010000202.1 GCA_018814265.1 Candidatus Margulisiibacteriota bacterium
AGAAAGATAAAGACTGTCGCCGCGTTAAGGCCGCCTTCTTCAACTACCGCCTTCAAAGCGGCCGCGCCCTGCACATCAACCTCGCAAACAACAGTCTTGCCCTTGACCAGCAGTTCCTTTAAACTACTGATCGGGGTGCCGTAATAATAGCCATGGACCTTGGCCCATTCCAGAAATTCGCTCTTCTTAACTTTTTTATCAAACTCCGCCTGTGTGATAAAATAGTAATGCTCGCCGTGAGTTTCCCCTGGCCGCGGCGGCCGGGTGGTAGCAGAAGTTGACAAACGCAGGTTCTTATCAAGTTTAAGCAGTTTTATAACTACCGTGGATTTTCCCACACCTGAAGGCCCAGAAACAACCACTAACAACCCGCGCTTCCGTCTTGCTTTTTTAGCCATAAATCGTCTATATTTTATCACGATTTGCTTGACAAATCAATGGTATCTGATATATTTAGAACACCTTTTGAAAGGGGGAACGATAATGAAAAGAATAATGTTGGTCTCTCTGCTTGTCAGCACCCTTGTTTCTGTCTCGTTCGCTCTGCAATCCGGCTCTGTACCTTATGGCGTAGGGGCAAAGTACGCGGGCATGGGAGGCGCGGCTTCCGCCATTGTTGATGATATCACTTGTGCCTATTTTAATCCGGCCGGGATTGTCAAAACCGGCAAGATGGAGCTTAAGATCGGCGCTGGAACAGCCACCGATGGCATGAATGAACTCCTCAACGTTATTAGCCAAGCAAGCGACCCTGCTCAAATATTAGCAAATAATTATAACAAGGTATTAAATATCAACGGCGGGTTCAACGGTATTGTGGGCTTGAATATTGCCAAGGTTGGCTTAAGCGTCATCCCGATTGCCTCTCTTAGGATTACCAAGCCAACGGCCGGCTCAATCCTGGGCAGCAGTTTAATCGCAAATGGTGGTTATGAAGGGGCTTTGACTTTGGGCTATAGCCTGTCAATTCCTGGAATTCCCATTGCCAGTTTCGATCTTGGGACTAACCTCAAAACAATAACCTCAGTTACGGGTTCCAGTGTAATTAACTCTGCCACGCAAAGCACAGATACGGTTACGTCGTATTCTGGTGTTGGTTTTGACATAGGCGCCAAAGCCAGCATCAATACGCTAGCTGTTCCGGTTTCCGTGGCTTTGGTCCTAAAAGACATCGGGGAAACACTCAACGGCAAGACAAAAACCATTACCACAACCTATGACATAACAGGAAATATCACCAATCAAACTCAAGCCGAAGTTGATGCTCCAGCCATGACCAATCCCACAACTTTGGTGATTGGCGCCGCGACCGTAATCCCGGCTGTTGGTCTTAAGGTTGCCGCTGATATTGATTCTGTTTCTGGTTCAGGAACCTCTTATACCGTTACCCACCTGGGGGTGGAATATCCAGTTCTTGGTGTCATGGCTTTAAGAGCAGGCATGATCTCCGGCGGACCAGGCGGCAGCAGTATTTCTATGACCACCCTGGGAGCTGGTTTTAACCTTGGCTTGGGCCTAAACGTCGCCACAATGATGGACGCCAACAACAGCAAGAATAATTCGACCATTGTTGATCTTGGTTTTGCTTTTTAAATGTAACAAGGGGGTAAAAAAATGAAAAAACTTTTCAGTCTCGTCTTGATCCTTGGTTTAGCCGTTATGTTGGTCGCGGGCTGCTCTTCATCAACCTCAACTCCGTCTGCCGATATTCCAGCTGGCGCCAGTGTGGCTAGCCAGATTGGTTTGATGGCAGCGACCAGCACCCAGATTGATGCGACAGCTAAAGCCTTGATGGGTTTCCATGCGACTCATGCTGTCTCCGCAATGGCAGCGCCAAACCTAACCTATGACTCAAGCATTGGTTGGTGGACCTTCACGTACACCGCAGGAACAAGCTCCTATGATTTCAAAGCCAAGGCTTATACTGCTTTAGGCACGGCGATCACAACAACCAGCGCTCTGGCCACTACCAACAAGCTGGAGATTGCTCTGTCCATGCAGATGACCTCTGATGTCTTGTTTACTTTCGGTACTGAGTCAGACCCTATGATTTTTGACGGACTTCTCGTTGGGACCAAGTCCCTTAACGGACCTCTCAGCATGATCGTGACTGACGCCCAATCCAAGACCTATACCGTCAGTTACACTTATTCCGGGGTCCAGCTGGACGCTTCAGGTTTACCGGCTAGCGGCTCAGTTAGCTTTACTTTCTCCAGTAGTGATTATGCCACGGTGGCTGGCACTATTACCTTTAATGGCGCCACAGCTAATCTGGTCTTCACTTCACCGTCATCCCTCACCGGAACTACTTATGTTATTGATATGTTAACAGGTATTGTAACGACATCCTAGTCTCACTTGATCCGTAAGTTGAATTTTAGCAGCCCCGGCATCTGCCGGGGTTGCTTTTTTTCCGTCAATAAGCTAATATTTTATTCATGATTCGGCTGTTAATTGCCTTAATTCTGGCCACCTTGGGCGGCACCTTTATCCTTCACTGGTTAAAGAATTTCCTGTTAAAAGAAAAGGTCAGGTTCAGTCTTGATTGGGATGGTTTGCT
>JAHIZU010000027.1 GCA_018814265.1 Candidatus Margulisiibacteriota bacterium
GACCACTATAAAATTCTTGAAGAATTATCTAAAATGATTTCTGGCTTAATAAATAGTCAAAAGTAGATCCAATTTTGAGACAAATTCATGATATAATTTGATTTATAAGCTCATTGTTGTAACTACAAAAAATAATGATTGAAATTCCCCAAAAAGACTACGAAAAACTTAAAGAATCCGAGGAAAGATTTAAATCCCTGGTAAAAACCTCTCCTGATGCGGTTACTGTAAGTGATTTAGAAGGAAAAATCACTGAAGTATCAAAACAAACATTAACGCTCCATGGCTACAGCAGTGAAAAAGAAATAATCGGCAAGAGCGCTTTTGAGCTGATAGCCGCGGAAGATCATGAAAAAGCCCTGGCTAATCTTCAGCGAACCTTGAAAGAGGGAATAATTACGAATCAGGAATATACGCTGGTAAGGAAGGACGGTTCCAGGTTCATTGGCGAATTGAATGCTTCGGTGATCAGGGATTCTTCAGGCCAGCCAAAGGCTTTTATTGCTACGACCAGGGACATTACAATGCGAAAGCTGGCAGAGGGCGATCTCCTGGAAAGTGAACAGCTCTACCGCACAGTGGCAGAATACTCACCGGACTATATCTTTATTGTTGACGCCCAATTGCGGATCCATTATGTCAATAGTTCCGCTGCTCAACAAGTAGGGTCGGAAGCTGATAAACTCATTGGTAAAGCTGTTGGTGATTTTTTGCCGCCGCTGCTTATTGAACGGGCCCAGTGGGATATAAAAGAGTGCTGGAGTCTGGTGAAGCGATGAGTGCCGAAGCCATGGTCCCGTTTCCCGGTCACCCCTCCTGGCTTGATGTCCGCCTCATCCCGCTCAAAGAGAAAAGTGGGGAGGCCAGGCTTGTCCTGGGCATTGCCCGTGATATGACCAAGCATAAGCAGCTGGAAGATGAATTAATGGAAAAAATGAAGCAGTTGAAAGAGTTTAACGACCTGGCCGTGGGCCGGGAATTAAAGATGATCGAACTGGAGAAGGAGATCCAGCGGCTAAAATCTTCTTCAAAATAAATTAACCTTGTTTCTTTTACCAAACTTGCCGTACCCCTGCTAAAGATGATATGATAAAAAAACCATGAAAGTAACGATTGTGGGATTACCCCAGTCAGGCCAGCAACAATTATTCAGCATACTTACTGGCATTCCTTTGGAGACAATTCAGCAAAAGCCATTGGAAATGCAGCAGGGTATCTGCGAAGTTAAGGATATAAGAGTTACGACCTTAAAAAAAATATATAATCCTAAGAAAACGACTTATGCGCGCATTGAATATCTTCTTTTGCCGGACTTTAACCTGCAAGGGCCGGCCAAGGCCGCGATCCTGACCCAACTAAAGAACGCTGATGAACTCTGCTATGTGGCGCGCTCTGAAAATGCCGCTTCCGCTGTGAACTCTTTTCTGGCGGAGCTGGTTATCAACGATCTGCTGCTGATCGAGAAACGGCTGGGCACGATCGCCAAGGAGCAAAAAAAGAAGCCCACAGATCAAGCTGCCAAAGAAAAACAATTGATGGAGCTTTGTCAAAAACAACTCGAAGCAGAAAAGCCGTTGCAGCAATTTGATTTCTCTGAGGAGCAGAGGAAAATACTTAGGGCTTATCAATTCTTGACGCTTAAGCCGCTCATCCTGGTGGTTAATGTGCCTGAGGACCGGATCAATGAGAATAATCTTTGTGCTGAGCTGTCCCATGGCTTGCCTTACCCTTGTGTCCAGTTGAGTGTTGAGCTGGAGCAGGAGATCAGTTACCTGGATGAGACTGACCGGCTGTCTTTTATGAAAGAAATGGGCATCGCAGAGCCGGCGATTGATAAAATGACCTGCCTGGCTTTTGCTGGTTTGGGCTTGATCTCATTTTTTACTGTTGGTGAAGATGAGGTGCGGGCCTGGCCAGTGCGCAAAGGCGCCCTGGCGCCTGAAGCGGGCAGTGTGATCCATTCTGATATTGCTAAAGGGTTTGTGCGGGCCGAGATGTGCAAGTATGATGACCTGATCGCGGCTGGCTCTGAAGCAAAACTTAAAGAGCAGGGTAAATACTATTTAAAGGGGAAAGATTACCAAGTCGAAGGCGGCGACATCCTCAGTTTTCGGTTCAACGTTTAAACCAGGTCTGCTTCAGCCTCAAAGCCCTGGGCAATTAGAAATCCCCGGGCCCTTTCTGTTAATTCATAACGATAAACCAGCTCCCAAAAGGCTTGGCTGTGGTTGGGCACAAGAATATGGGCCAGCTCGTGGATGATCACGTAATCCCTGACCCAGTCGGGCATTTTTGCCAGGCGGTGGGAGAGGCGAATGATCCTGGTGCGGTGATTGCAGCTGCCGAATAACCTGTTTTGGTTGGCTGTATATTCTATTGAGGCAAAGCGGATAATATTGCCAAAATATTTCCGGTTTAAGGCTTGGGCAATCTTGCTCAAGTCCTTTTTAGCATTTAATTCCCTTTTTAGCTGGCGTTTTTCCAGCTTTGACCTGAGCTTTTTGATAGCCTCAGCCAGTTTTTCTTCGGAAATGTTAGCCGGGGCGTTGACTCGGATAGTATTATTAACCAGCCGGGCGCTGATGGTCTTCTTGCGCTTGGGGCTTTTGATTATTTCTAGTTCCATAAGATCATTATATCTTATTATTTGAGTCTTTCTCAAGAAGACTGTCGTAATTTCGACGGTTTGGGCTGATCCCCGCTTGAAAAGTTCTCTTTATGGCTGGCAATGAGGTTGCTGTGTGGGGGTGGGAGGTGATTTCTGATGACGAAAACTTTTGAGGATTTTTCAGTGTATAAAAAGGGATTGGGATTGATAAAGGAGATTAATTGTTTGTGTTGTAGCGTGAAAGGGGGGCAGTACAATTTTTTAAAGGATCAGATACGGAGGGCTTCGGCATCAATTCTATTAAATCTGGCAGAGGGAGCAGGAAAATGGAACAAGAAAGATAAATTGAACTTTTATCGGATGAGTCAGGCTTCGGCTAATGAATGTTTTGCTGCTGTTGACCTTTTTATCGCTTTTCAACTGATTAATCCGGCATATGCACAAACAATTAAAGATAAACTTCGAAGCATTATAATAGATTTGCAGGCTTTGAAGATGAATATTGAGCGGAGAAAAAAATAAAATAATTCCTCTGGCCTTTGCCTATGGCCTAGGGCCTTTGGCCTGGTTTTAAGGCCTGAGGCAGAGGCCTAAGGCCCGAGGCCGAAGGAGGAATTGCGCCAGGGAGGACTTTCCCGACGAACATTATAATATAAATAATAGTGAAACCGTCGGGATCCCGTCGATTCCATTACAAATTATTATAATGTGCGACGGGAGAACCCCCAACCAATTGGCATCGTAGCTAAAAAATGCGCCAGGGAGGACTTTCCCGACGAACATTATAATATAAATAATAGTGAAACCGTCGGGATCCCGTCGATTCCATTACAAATTATTATA
>JAHIZU010000203.1 GCA_018814265.1 Candidatus Margulisiibacteriota bacterium
AATATTGCTTCGTGGGTTAAAAAAAGAGAATGTGGAAAGGGGCCAGGTGTTAGCCAAGCCCGGATCAATTACTCCTCACACTGATTTTGAAACAGAAGTTTACGTCTTGACCAAAGAAGAAGGAGGCCGACATACACCTTTCTTCCCTGGCTACAAACCGCAGTTCTTTATCCGGACCACTGACGTGACTGGCGAGATCAAGCTGCCGGATAAAGTAGAAATGGTCATGCCAGGCGACAACATCAATATGGGCGTTGAACTGATCGCCGACGTGGCGATCGAGGAAGGCCTGCGCTTCGCTATCCGCGAAGGCGGCCGGACCGTCGGCGCCGGAGCCGTCTCTAAAATCACCGAGTAATTAATTCTCTTTTAGCTGTATTTACAAGAAGTCCCGAGCATTCGGGACTTCTTTGTTATATAATTAAATCCTATGAGGACGATGCTCAAAATACTCTGGGTTTTTGCCGTCGGCCTGCTGCTGGCAGCCACCTCGCTCGTTACCTATGATTATCTCCGGACACGAGATGCCTTTCCGCCCGGCACCCGCATTTCCGGCGTTGAGGTTTCACTGCTCAGCCAAGAGCAGGCTATAAATAAACTTAAAAAACAATCCCTGGATAAGATTTTTGCGCCCTTCATAACCCTGGAGACTGACCAAAAAAAATTCTCTTTCCCGCCTGACAAGCTTGGCGTCTTCATTCTTTATTCTGAGACCGTGGACAAGGCTTTTGCTTTAACTCACAAGGGCAACTATTTTGAACAGCTTAGGTCCCGGATCAGTGATGGCCAGATCAACAGCCCGCTGATCCTTGGCATTGATGATGACCAGCTCATAGCGATCCTTGAGGCGTTAGCGGAAGAAATCCGTTCAACCCCCAAAGACGCCGCCATAACCTATTACGAAAAAACCGGCGGTTTCAACATTAAGTCGGATGACCCCGGCAGAACATTGAACCTCAAAAGAAGCATTGTCAGGTTTAAGGTTCGGCTGTATAACGGCGAAAAGGTTATTCCCTTGGTGATTGATTATTCCCGTCCTAAGGTCACAGAAAAAGAGCTGAGAGAACATCCGCCTGCTTACCAGCTGTCCGCTTACACCACCTATTATGGTTCACACGATAATCCCAATCGTATTCATAATATAAAATTAGTCGCTTCTTGGCTCGACGGCACGCTGATGATGCCGGGAGATATTCTCTCGGTGGCCGATACTCTGGGCGAGGTTACAGAGGAGCGGGGTTTTAAAGAAGCCCTGGTTATTCTCGGTGGCGAATTAGTGCCTACTCTGGGCGGCGGCGCCTGTCAAATAGCCACCACTTTATTTAATGCGGCTTCGCTGGCCGATCTTAAGGTCTTGCAGCGGAGAAACCATTCTTTCTATTTTAATATTTATCCCCTGGGCCGGGACGCGGCTGTTTATCCAGGCCAGCTTGACTTTAAGTTTGAAAACAACACAAAATATCCTATTTTGATCAAGGCAGTGGCTAATAACAAGAAGCTTTCCTTCAGGATTTACGGTACACCCACGGGCAAAAAAGTCACGTTCAGCAAATTAGAAATTCTGAGTAAAACCCGGGGCGGGGAATACGAGCCAGTTTCTTTGAAGAAAGTAATTGCTCTTGATATCCCCTTTAAAACCTCTGTTATGCGCACAGTCTACGACAAGGATGGCCAAAAGATCTCTGAAGAAGAAATCACAAGCTCGTACAAACTGTACGGCGACAAAGATAATGTCCCGATCAGGAGGCCAGGAGAGGGTTGAAACAAAAAACTATCAAATCTCCGTTTAAGCTCGCTGGAATTGGCCTGCATACCGGCGAGCAAACTTCTCTGCAGGTCTCACCCGCCGCTCCCAACAGCGGCATAATATTTATCAAGGCAGGACGAAAGATCCCGGCCAAAGTTAACCAGGTAAAAGAAACCAAGCGAGGCACCTCCCTAGACGGCATTGCGGTAACCGAGCATCTTTTGGCCGCTATTTTTGCCCTAGGCATCGATAATCTAGAAATTGAAATTAAGGGTGGCGAGCTCCCAGCCATGGACGGCAGCGCCCTGCCCTTTGTCGAAGCCTTGGAGAAAGCCGGCATAGCTGAACAAACTCTAAATAAAAATCACCTGACCGTGCAACAACCCCTCCGCTTAACCGCCGGGGAAGCTGCGCTGGAAGCCTTGCCCTACAATGGATTTAAGGTCGATTTTATGGTAGACTTTCCAGGTATTGGCGAGCAACACTGCTCCTTTGAGTTGGAAAACGAGGCTTTTAAAAAGAGGATCGCGCCGGCCCGCACTTTTGGTTACATCGAAGAGTACGAGTTGCTTAAGGAGCAGGGGCTGGCACGCGGAGCAAGCTTTGACAATGCTCTGGTGCTGGGCAAAGATGGCTATCTCAACCCACCCCGTTTCCCTGACGAGCTCGTCAGGCACAAGATCCTGGATCTGATCGGTGATCTGGCTCTGCTGGGTCAACCGCTCAAAGCCTGGATCAAGGCAAATAAATCGGGCCACCAGTTGAATATTGAACTAGTGAGGAGGCTAACGCAGAAATGACAGTGATGGACATCAACGAAATAATGAAAGTGCTCCCGCATCGCTATCCCTTTATTATGATTGACCGAGTGATCGAGCTGGAAGACGGCAAGCGGGCTGTCGCCATAAAGAACGTGACCATAAATGAGCCTTTTTTTCAGGGGCATTTCCCGAGCCTGCCGATCATGCCGGGAGTTCTGATCTGTGAAGCAATCGCCCAAACCGGTGTAATCATGGCCCTGCGTTCCGCAGGCAGCGAAGGCAAGATCGTTTATTTCGCTGGCATTGACAATGTGAGGTTCCGACGACCAGTGGTGCCTGGCGACCAATTGCGCTTTGAGGTTGAAACCATCTGGGTTAGAGGCAATTTGGGCAAGATGCACGGCAAGGCCCTGGTTGACGGGGAACTGGCTTGTGAAGGCGATTTTACTTTCTCGCTGGTTGACCACGGCGCTGGCGGAGCCAAGATCCATCCAACAGCAGTTGTTCATCCCTCAGCTGAATTGGCCAAAGGCGTTGAGATTGGCGCGTATACGATTATCGGCCCGGAGGTCCAGATCGGTCAAGGCACCAAGATCGGCCCATACTGCAACATTAACCGCTGGACAACTATTGGCAAAGACAATGTCATCAACCAAGGCGTTTCCATTGCCGCGCCACCTCAGGACATCAAATATAAGGGAGAAAAAGGCCAGGTAATTATTGGTGACAAAAACCTGATCCGCGAGTTTGTCACCATCCATCTCCCCTCGGGCGAAAACAACGCGACCATTATTGGCAATGAAAACTTTATCATGGTCCATGCCCACATCCCGCATAATTGCAAGATCGGCAATCAGGTTGTGGTTGGCGGCTATGTTGGCCTGGCCGGCTATGCGGAAATCGACGACCAGGCTATTATCGGCGGCCTGGCCGGCATCCACCAGTTTGTCAGGATCGGCCGGCTGGCCATGGTCGGCGCCCAATCCAAAGTCTTAAAGGACATTCCGCCTTTCATGATCGTCGACGGTAATCCCTCCCAGGTCCGAGGGGTGAACTCAATCGGTCTGCAGCGCCGCGGCGTTAGCAACGAAGCGACCGCTGAAATAAAAAAGGCGTTTAAGCTGATCTATGAGTCTGGCAACACAACCGCCAAAGCAGCAGAAGAAATAAAAAAACGGCTGCGGCCCCTGCCGGAAATAGACCTCCTGGTGAATTTCTTGGAAGAAGAAAGCAAGCGCGGCATTTCCAAGAAGACCGCGATTGAGGCGGAAGCAGACGAGCTGATCATTCCGGAAATACCGGAATTAGGTATATGAAAAAAATTATGGTTTCTGCCGGAGAGGTCTCCGGCGACGCTCACGGCAAGTATCTGGTCCGCGAGCTGAAAAAGCTTTTGCCAGACGCCTACTTCTTTGGCCTGGGCAGCGAAAATCTTCTGGCCGAAGGTGTTGACGTTAAGTTTGATATTACCAAGCGCGGCTCGATCGGCATTTTTGAGGCCCTGCCCAATGTTCTCCCAATTTATTTGACCTACCTAAAAATGGTTGCCCTGATGAAAAAAGAAAAGCCAGACCTGCTTTTACTTATTGACTCACAGGGGATCAACATGCCACTGGCCAAAGCCGCTAAAAAACTGGGCATTAAAACAGTTTATTATATTGCCCCGCAAGAATGGCTCTGGGGCACACCGCGCGGCGTAAAAAAGGTCGCCAGCACACTCGACCAGATCATTGCTATTTTTGAAAAAGAGAACGAGATCTACAAGCTTCACGGCGCTAATGTTGCTTATTCCGGCCACCCGCTGGTTGATATTGTCAAACCAACCTTGTCCAGGGATGAGGCCAGAAAGCAATTGTTAGGCGACGTGTCCGGCCCAGTTATTTCTATTTGCCCGGGCAGCCGCACCCAAGAGATCAAAGGGTTATTTCCCATCTTGTTAAAAGCCGGGAAGCTGATCCAGCAAGCAATTCCAGAAGCCAAGTTCGTAATTCCAGCAGCTTCCACTGATACGATCAAACAGATCTTTGGTTTGATCGAAGATTTTCGGCCTAAAGCTGTGGTGGGCCATACTTATGATATCCTGGCCGCCTCCGACCTGGCAATCTGCACTTCTGGAACAATCAACCTTGAAGCCTCAATCCTGGGAACTCCAAACATTATGGTATATAAACTAAATCCTTTGACCTATTTTCTTGGAAAATATGTTCTAAAGATCGGCGAAAAACTGCCCTACTTCAGCATGCCCAATCTCTTGCTAGAAGAAAAAGTCATTCCTGAGCTGGTTATGGAAGAGGCCAATCCCACTAGGATCGCGGAAGAAGCAGTAGCCATTCTTAGGGATGGCGCACGCCAGGAAAAAATGAAGGCTTCTTTTGAAAAACTGCAAAATACGCTTGGTTCACCCGGCGTTATCTCGCGCTGCGCAAAAAAAATAATTGAGTTTGCCTCGCTCTAGTTTTTTTGCTTCCTCGTCCTAATAAAAGGTGATATAATATTTCTTGTTATGTCAGTTCCATTTTTTAACATCACCAGACAAAATCAGGCTGTCAAAGACCAGCTTGACCAAGCCGTTGCAGAGGTTATTAAGTCCGGCCACTTTATTCTAGGAGAAGCTGTTGCAGCCTTTGAAAAAGAGCTGGCATCTTTTTGCGGCACCAAGCATGCCATTGGCGTAGCCTCTGGCACTGATGCCCTCCACCTGGCTTTGCGCGCTTGCGGGGTTAAACCAGGCGATGAGGTCATTTCCTCTCCCTTTACTTTTGTAGCAACTGCCGAAGCCATCAGCTATTGCGGGGCCACGCCTGTTTTTGTTGACATAGAGCCAGAAACGTTTAATCTTGACCCTGCCCAGATCGAGGCCAAGCTTACAAAAAAGACAACCGCGATCCTGCCGGTCCACCTTTACGGTCAGGCCAGCAATATGGAAAAAATCCTCCAAATTAGCCAAAAACACGGCATAAAGGTCATAGAAGACGCGGCCCAGGCCAT
>JAHIZU010000204.1 GCA_018814265.1 Candidatus Margulisiibacteriota bacterium
CCTTGGTTTACGCGTTCTAAATAAAGTCACGAACATTGTCCGAGAAGAAATGAACCGCGCTGGCGCCCAGGAAGTCTTTATGCCCGTGCTTTTGCCGGCTGAACTCTGGCAGGAGACCGGCCGCTGGGATATGTACGGCAAAGAGCTCTTCCGCATCCAGGACCGCCACGAGCGTGATTTTTGCCTTGGGCCTACCCACGAAGAAGTTATTACTGACCTGGTCCGCACCTCGGTCCGCTCTTATCGCGATCTGCCTGTTAATCTTTATCAGATCCAGACCAAGTTCCGCGATGAGATCCGCCCGCGCTTTGGCTTGATGCGCGGCCGGGAATTCATGATGAAGGATGCTTACAGCTTCCATACCTCCAAAAAAGACCTGGATAAAGAATACAAGAATATGTACGAAACCTACTGCCGTATTTTTGAGCGGCTGGGCCTGAAATACCGGGTTGTTGAAGCTGATTCCGGCTTGATCGGCGGCGGATATTCCCAGGAATTTATGGTTTTAGCTGAGACCGGCGAAGAAGAGATCTTTTACTGTGATAAATGTGATTATGCTGCGAGTCGGGAGTCGGCTGGAGTCGCGGAATATCGGGTAGGGGAAGGCCAGAGGCCAGAGGCAAAAGGCCAGAGGCCAGAGGTTAAAGAAGTCCACACTCCCAACGCCAAGACGATCGAGGAAGTTTCTGCATTGTTGAAGGCTTCCCCGGACAAGATGATCAAAACATTGATCTATGAAACGGAAAAAGGCCCGGTGGCTGGGTTGGTTCGTGGTGACCATGCTTTGAACGAAGCAAAGTTGAAGAAAGTTTTAGGGGTTGAGGACCTAAAATTGGCTACGGATAAAGTTATTGAAAAAGTTACTAAAGCTCCGGTTGGTTTTGCCGGTCCGGTTGGGCTTAAAGGTGTAAAGATCGTGGCTGATACAGCAGTGCCATTGATTGAGCACGGGATTATCGGCGCTAACAAAAAAGATTATCACATCACCAATGTCAGCTACGGCCGCGATTATAAAGCAGACCAGGTTGGCGACATCCGTTACGCCCTGCATTCAGACACTTGTCCTAAATGCGGCAAGGGTAAGTTCAGTGTCGAGCGAGGGATTGAAGTCGGCCACATTTTTAAACTTGGCACCAAGTATTCAGAAAAAATGAAGTGTGTTTTTCTTGACGACAAAAATCAGGAAAAGACCATGATCATGGGCTGTTACGGCATTGGGGTGGGCCGGACCGCTCAGGCAGCGATTGAGCAGAGCCATGATAAAGACGGGATCATTTGGCCCAAGCAGATCGCACCCTTCCAGGCGGCAATCATTCCAGCTAATACGACTGTTAAGGAGCAAATGGATGTGGCGCAAAAGATCTATAACGAGGGACGTGGGGCGGGGGTCGAGATGCTGTTGGATGATCGTGATTCAAGAATTGGTGTGAAGCTAAAAGATATTGATTTGATCGGGATACCGATCAAAATCATTATTGGTAAAGCCTTAAAAGAAGGCAAAGTGGAGATCAAAATGCGCCAGAGCGGCGAAGTGAAGCTGGTCCCGAAGGACAAAGCGGTTGAAGAAGTTAGGCAGTTGCTTAAACAAGAAGTAAAAGGAGAGTAAAAATATGTGTGGAATCTTTGCTATCTCGGCCAAGGATAATATTATTGATGATCTTTTTCTTGGGGTCTTTTATCTCCAGCACCGGGGGCAGCAGTATTGCGGTCTTTCCACTTATGCTGGTGACGGCATAAAGATCCGCACCCATCGGGGCCTGGTTAGGGAGACTTTTACCAAAGATCTGGGCGGTTTGGACGGCCAGATGGGCATTGGCCACACCTCGCTTAAAGACCGCCAGCCGCTCAAGCTTGATTCCAAGATGGGTGAATTCACCATCTGTTTTGAGGGCAATATCATTAATCGGGAAGAATTGACCAATGAGCTGAAGAAAGAGGGCCATTCCTTTTATACTGACTCTGATATTGAGATCGTGGCCAAGCTGATCGCCCAGAGTGATACTTTTGTCGACGGCATAGAAAAGATGGCGGCCAGGATCCGCGGGGCTTATGCCCTGGTCATCTTATCGCGAGGCAAGATCTACGCGGCCCGGGACAAGTATGCTTTCCGGCCGATGATCCTGGGTCAAAGGGACGGGGCGATCGCGGTGTCTTCTGAATCATGCTCTTTTACTAACCTGGGTTTTTCTATTATCAGAGATGTTAAGCCAGGCGAGATCCTGGAAATTGAGGATTCCAAATTTGAAACAAAAAAGATCCTTCCGGCGGAATTTACGCAGTACTGCACTTTTGAATGGGTCTATACTGCCAATGTTTGCTCAACCATTGATGGCTTGTCAGTGGACATCGCGCGCAGAAACCTGGGGGCGGCGCTGGCCAAACGCTATCCTGCCAAGGTGGATATTGTCGGGGCAGTTCCCAATTCTGGTATTGGCCATGCCATCGGCTATTCTCAGGAATCAAAGATCCCTTTTGACAATGTTTTTATTAAATACGATTACGCCAGCCGCAGTTATACCCAGCCGACCCAGGCGGAACGTGATCGGGAGGCAAAGGTAAAGTTAATTCCGGTTCCAGCCAAGATCAAAGATCGCAGCGTGGTTATTTGCGATGATTCTATTGTGCGCGGCACACAGATGAAAAATGATCTGGTGGTCAAATTGAGAAAAAATGGGGTAAGGGAGATCCACGTGAGAGTTGCCTGTCCGCCATTAAAGGCTCCTTGTATGTACGGGGTGGCGACCCGCTCAAAAAATGAACTGGCGGCTCATCAAAAAACCGTTGAACAGATAAAAGATTATATTGGGGTCGATGGTTTGGCCTATAACACGCTGGAAGATCTGGGCCAGGCGATCGGCAAGCCATTAGATCAAATATGTACTTCGTGCTGGACGGATAAGTATAGGGTTTAGGGATTAGGGGTTAGGGGATAGTTATGATAGAGGCCTGTGGCGTTTTTGGTATATATAACTTTGAGGCAGATTCTCCTGCCAAATCGGTTTACTATGGCCTTTTTGCCCTGCAGCACCGGGGACAGGAATCCGCCGGTATTGCGGTTTCCGATGGAAAAGATATCAAGTACCACAAGGGCATGGGGCTGGTTAATCAGGTTTTTGATGAAAAGACCTTAAGCGGATTAGCCGGCCGGCTGGCTGTTGGCCACGTGCGATATTCCACTACCGGTTCTTCGGTGATTGAAAATGCCCAGCCGATCGTGATCGATACCAGATACGGGACTATTGCCCTGGCTCATAACGGGAATTTGATCAACTCAGCTGCTCTAAGACAGGAACTCAAACATAAAGGCATCAGTTTTGTTGGGACAACTGATTCTGAGCTCATGGCCTCAATGATCGCGACCTCCAAAAAGGAAAATTTTGAAGACGCGCTGGCTGATACTTTGAGACACTGTAAAGGGGCTTTTTCTGTGGTGATCTTGACTAAAGATAAGATCATTGCGGTGCGGGACCCTCACGGGATCAGGCCCTTGTGCATCGGCAAGCTGGATAAAGCCTATGTGGTTGCGTCTGAGACCTGTGCCCTGGATATTTTGGGCGCGCAATTTGTCAGGGATGTGGCCAACGGAGAGATGATAGTAATTGATAAAGATGGTTTACGCTCCAAAACCTGGCAAATGAATGAGCGGGAGGCGATCTGTGTATTTGAATATATTTATTTTGCCCGGCCGGACAGTGTCTTGCAGGGCAGGAACGTTTATGAAGCCAGGTTCCATATGGGCAAGTATTTAGCTAAGGAACACCCTGTGGAAGCGGACATGGTCATGGCGGTCCCTGAATCCGGAGTGCCAGCGGCCATGGGCTACGCAGCTGAATCAAAGATCCCCTATGAGGAGGGGTTGATCAAAAATCGCTATGTTGGCCGGACCTTTATCCAGCCGAGCCAGGAGATCAGAGACCTGGGTGTCCGGCTGAAATTAAACCCGATCCGGGACGCGGTTCGCGGCAAAAAGGTGATCATTATTGACGATTCGATCATTCGCGGCACGACTTCCAGGCAGATCGTACGCTTGATCCGTGAGGCGGGCGCCCGGGAAGTTCATATGAGAGTGTCTTCCCCGCCCAACCTGAATCCCTGTTTTTACGGGATCGATACGGCAACCAGGGCAGAGCTGATCGCTTCTAATTTGTCAGTTGAGGGGATCAGAAAGTATCTTGAAGCTGATTCATTGGGTTATCTGAGCCTGAAAAACTTGATCAAGTCC
>JAHIZU010000205.1 GCA_018814265.1 Candidatus Margulisiibacteriota bacterium
CCTCCCATAACTACACCCAAACCCAAACCGGGACTTTACCCATACCAATACCTAAACCAACACCCAGATGACCAAGCAGCAACTTTATTGCCAGCTGAAAAGGAGTGAATTTGCGAATGAAAGTGGTTCCAGGGTGTCGAAATTCCGATAGGCAGCCTACACTATGATATAATTAAATTCTATGAATGAGGTTGAAATCGGACAGTCGAAGATTGTTTTTCTAAAGGGAGACATCACCAAACAGCAGGTTGACTCTATTGTCAACGCGGCTAATTCCTCATTAATGGGCGGGGGCGGGGTTGACGGCGCGATCCATCGGGCTGGCTGGCCGGCAATTCTGGAAGAATGCAAAAAGATCGTGGCTAAACAAGGTCGGTTGCCCACTGGCCAAGCGGTTATTACTACTGGAGGAAAGCTTCTGGCGAAATATGTGATTCATACGGTGGGGCCGATTTACAAGAGTATCAGAGAATCAGATGATCAGAACTGGATGATCAGAGGGTCAGAAAATCAGAGGGAACAGTTACGGAGCTGTTATATTAAATCTCTTGAGCTGGCTGCTGAAAAAGGAGTAAAATCGATTGCTTTTCCTTCGATCTCAACTGGAGCTTACCGTTATCCGCTGTCTGAAGCCGCGCTGATCGCGGTCCAGGCGGTTAAAGATTTTCTAAAACAGGAAACATCCATCAAGGATGTCTATTTTGTGCTCTTTAATGATGCTGCTTACGAGGCGTATGTAGAAGCCGTCCGCCATTGAGTCTACTTTGTGCTGCAGGGGGGCTCTTTTAAGGTGGTTAAGGCCTTTAGGGCTTTTAAGAAAATGAAGGCTTTTATGGGAAAAAGGGCTGTTAGGGAATAAAGGGATAGGGCCAATAAGCCCTTTGCCTCACCGCCTTACTGCCGTAACCGCCTTCATTCCCTTAAAGGCCATAAAAGCCCTCACACCCCTAAAAATTACAGATCAAGACAAAAAGTAAAAAGAAGAAAAAAGAGGCGGCAATACAGATAGGCATAATATATCTTATGCGAAGCAAAGGTTGAATTATGGTATCTGAAAATGATATATTTTATTCATGACAGACCTTCAGCATCTTGGCAAGGACCGGCTGGGATTCTTATCGGAATCAAATGACTAATTACTAATGACGAATGACTAATGAATGTCATATTATTATATAAAAAAGATTTTACAATCATTAGTTATTAAAGAATTAGTCATTAGTCATTCAACCGGAGGTTGTTATGCCGGAATTACCAGAAGTTGAAACCATTAAACGTGGGTTGAAGAAAGCGATTGTGGGAAAGAAGATCGCTGACTTTGACAGTGATTGGCATAAGGCGATCAATAAACCTTTGCGCCAGTACCAGCGGATACTTATGGGAACCAAGATTTTAAATGTTGACCGCCGTGCCAAGATGCTTGTTCTGACTTTGCTAAATGATTGGCGCATTCTTGTCCACCTAAAAATGACCGGGCAGTTGGTTTTCCGCGACAAGAAAAAATGCTTAATTGGCGGTCATTCAATCGAGACAAACTGCGAAAATCTGCCGAATAAATTCACTCACGCCATTTTCACCTTTGCTGATGACAGCCATCTTTATTTTAATGATGTGCGCAAATTTGGCTGGGTGAGGCTGTATTCAGCAAATGAATTAGCTAAGGTTTTTGAAAAAATGCAGCTGGGCCCTGAGCCGCTAACCAGCGAGTTTACGTCGGGCTGCCTGACTGAGATCATGAGGCAGCGTCCTAAAGCCAGGGTTAAACAATTTATCATGGACCCCAAAAATCTGGTTGGGGTTGGCAATATCTACAGTGATGAGGTTTGCTTCTTTGCCAGGGTCAGGCCGGACCGACGCGTGGGAACTTTAAAGGATAAGGAAATTAAACTGATCCATAAAGGGATAATCAAAATCTTGAAAGCAGCGATCATGGCGCAAGGCACAACATTTAGCAATTATGTTAATACTGATGGAGAAGCCGGGGCTTTTACCAAGCAGTTAAAGGTCTATCAGCGCCATGGCAAAAAATGTTATAGTTGTAAGGGTAGGATAATAAAGATGAAGATAGGAGGTCGGACTTCTTCGTTTTGTCCGAAGTGCCAGAAATGAAGCTTAAGCCATCAAAAATAATCTGTGTTGGGTTGAATTACCGGGATCATGCCAAGGAATTGAATGAGCCTATTCCTGAAAGCCCAGTACTGTTCATGAAGCCGATCAGCGCGCTTATTTTTAACCATGATCCGATCGTGTATCCGGAACAGACCCAAAATCTTCATTACGAGGCTGAATTAGCAATAGTTATTAAAGACAGGATCAAGAATATATCAGAAAAAGATGCGCGAAGTCATATTTTGGGCTTCACCTGTGCCAATGATGTGACTGCCAGGGATCTGCAGAAAGCAGATGGCCAGTGGACCAGGGCTAAGTCCTTTGATACTTTTTGTCCGCTGGGACCCAAGATTGTTTCAGACATTGATCCTGATAATTTGGACATTAAGCTTTACCTGAATGGAGAAGTAAAGCAGTCTTCTAATACGTCAAACATGATCTTTAGGGTTGATTATCTGGTGTCGTTTATTTCCCAAGTTATGACTTTAGAGCCTCAGGATGTGATATTGACTGGTACGCCGCCTGGAGTAGGCCCGATGAATGTTGGCGATGTGGTTGAAGTCGAGATTAAGGGTATTGGCAAGCTATCGAATAAAGTTCAAGCCAATTAAATAATAAGTTCAGCCCCGGCTTCTTTTTCCGCAATTGCTTCAGCCAAGCCGATTTCAGCGACTCTTTGCAGATCAACAGAGCGGCCGGTGCGGCGCAGATTAAAAACATTAATGTTGTTGCCGGTTGAATAACTTATATTGCTGAAATCTGTGGGGACTCGTATAGTTCTATCTTCTATCTCAAGCGGGTATGTGTCAGATAAAAACCTGACTGTTTTTTGCCCGCCTTCTTCAATGATAATTCCCCAGGTTGTGAGATCAAATCTTTCCGGGCTGTTGGAATATGGGGTGCCGACTCCAACCACTTCTCCTGGGTGTAGGTCCTTATGAAAACTTGTCCAGAAAGGAGAGAAGGACAACTTCCTTTGTTCAACCTCTTGCAAGGGATATGATTGTAATTCAGCGCGGCCTTCCCTGAGCAGGGTGGGCAGATCGTACTTGAGCTCCGCGCGGTAAAGCAGCTCAGCCTCAAGAATCGCTTCATAATCGCTGATCACCGGAATGTCCAGGCCAGAGGCGGCTACTTTATCTCTGGCCAGGCCAAGTTCTCCGCCATCTGTTTCAGAAACAATAACTGCTGTAATCGTGTGCTGAATGCGGGCCCTTCTTACTTCTTCCTGAACTTCGTGCTTGCCTATTTCCATGCTTGCCGACTCATGAAAGTGAATAACGCTAAATGGGCTGCCAAAATATCT
This sequence comes from Candidatus Margulisiibacteriota bacterium, assembly GCA_018814265.1. Lineage (GTDB taxonomy): Bacteria > Margulisbacteria > WOR-1 > O2-12-FULL-45-9 > O2-12-FULL-45-9 > JAHIZU01. Next base: position 3,416 of record JAHIZU010000205.1, read on the forward strand.
TTCATCAATATGGAAACCTTTTTTGCCAACATATCCCTCAATATCCCTGGTGAGCGCGACTTCATAAGCAACGCTTCTCTGAGACGGGAACATTCCCGTAGCAAAGGCTGGGACGGTGCGCATAATTATAAAATTGCCACGCACATCATGCATATCAGATGGTATGCGCCCCTTAAGGACCTGATCAAGGAACCACCCGGTTACATGACCTTTTGATTTGAAATAATAATGGGGCAGCCGGAGATCACCATCAGCCATAATAGCTTCCCGATAAGCCTGATATCTTTCCCTAAGACTGGCTTCAAAGCGGGTTTTATTTGGGGACAGCTGGGCGTGAGCATACTCTGCAATTACCTGGGTCTGCCATTGTTCACCAAGCCAGCTTGATTTTTCTAAAAGGTCCAAGACAGTCCTTACAATTTGTAAATTTCTTCTTAAATAAGCAGGTCGTTGTCCCCTGTTTCTCGTCGCAGTTCTTAAGGGAACAACATAGCGGGGACCGTTAGGTCCTCCCGGTCCATTTATGCTGCTAGGCGCCATTTTCTTTTAACCTCTGGACGGTTTTTGCTAGATTATGTTGACGGTAAAGGGCTGAGGCGGCCACAACCATATTGGCGCCGGCTGAGCGAGCCCCTCCAACAGTCCTGAGGTTTACGCCGCCATCGACTTGGAGGCCTAAGCTTAAGTCAGCTTCTTGAGCAAAACCCCTTAAGCCCGAGATCTTTGGCAAAACCTCTGGCATAAATTTTTGGCCTGAAGCGCCTGGAATAACGGACATTAGGGTAACTACATCGATCAAGCCAAGATAAGGCAGAATTTTGACATAAGGGGTTGCCGGGTTAATAGCTAAGCCAGCGTGGACGTCATGTCGGTGTAATGAAGCTACCAGATCAGCCAGGTCCGCGCGGGGACGATCAGCCGAAGCTGTTAGTTCTGACGAGATCGTGATCAAGTCCACGCCGATTTTCATGAGCTCAACAATATAGCTGGCAGTATCTTGCACCATCAGGTGAACGTCGATCGGCAAGTGGGTGCGGGGCCTGATATAGCGAATAAAATCACCCAATACCATAAAATGTTCATAAGGATCTTTTGTAGAAGTAACAGGCCCAACCAACTGCCGGCCTTGGTTGAATACGCCGTCCATAATATCCAGGTGAAGCATATCTACACCATGTTTTTGGGCTCTAGCAACCCGCTGGACAATTGGCTTAAGTGAACGAGGGTTGGTGTCTTCGCGAAAAGGCCCAGCTAGTATAGACATGCCAAGAAGGTTAGCGTGGGCAAGTCTGGGTTTATCTATTCTTAGGGCCAAGCTTTCGGTCTGGTGGCCAAAAACACTTTCGATCTGTGCCAGCTGGTTTGATAGCAGGGAGAATAGCCTTTTTAAATGCGGGAGACTGTCGATGAGATCCTGCCTGGTCGAGGCTTGTTCAAATTTCAATTTAAATACTGCAAAATTGCCGCGGTCAACCCTGACTGGATAAAGAATAAATGGTTTGCGGTCTTTCAGATGGGCTAGGTTTTCCGGGTGCATAATGATCATTGGCTGCATACTATCGATCACTTGATGCATTTCTATGGTTTCGTCAAGCGGGGTTTTTGTGGCGAAAGAAGTAATTTCTTCTGAATTAGGGTCCAGCTCTGCCAGCACTCTTTGTCCTTTTAAAGTGAGCTCTTTTTTGATAGTGCCTTTTATTTGCAAGCGCTGTTTGGCAGCGGGATCCAACCATTTATATACTTTCAGGGTTTTGATTGAAGTTAGTTCTGGAGTTTGGCTGACCCAGTACATCTGGGCAGCCCGGGCGCCAAGCCCATGGATTACCCCCAGTTGCAAAGTGATCCTGATCGCGTCGTCCGGCGATGTTGCCTGGCG
>JAHIZU010000206.1 GCA_018814265.1 Candidatus Margulisiibacteriota bacterium
TCCAGGCTGTGCTTAATAAGCAGCGCTTGGATTTTAATGATTATCTAGTCCTGCTCTCTAAAACTGCTTCGAATATGCTGGAAGATCTGGCGCTCAAATCCCGGGAGCTGACCTTAAAACACTTTGGCAAAACCATTCTGCTCTATATCCCTCTTTATCTGAACAATGAATGTGATAACAACTGCGTTTACTGTGGTTTCAGCCAGAAATTATCTGAGAAAAGAAAGTCTCTGACGGTTGATGAGGTGTTGGCTGAGGCGGAAATAATTTATCAGAAGGGCTTTCGGCATCTGCTGCTGGTTGCTGGAGAAAAGCGGGACAAAATTACTCTGGTTTATCTAAAAGAGATTATCTCAATGCTGCATGAAAAATTTGAATCGATCTCTCTAGAGATTTTTCCTCTGGAGCAAGGGGAGTACCAGGAACTTTGCCAAGCCGGGGCAGATGGGGTGACAATTTACCAGGAGGCTTATAATAGGGAAGTCTATAAGCAGGTCCATCCCTGCGGTCCCAAGTCAGATTATGAATCCCGGTTGTTGACGCCGGAGCGCGCAGCCCGGGCTGGTTTATATCGGATCAATATCGGGGCCTTGCTGGGATTAGGGCAATGGTTTGAACAAGCTGCCTTGCTTGGTCTGCACGCGGCTTATCTTAAGAAAACATTCTGGCAAGCACAGATCGCGGTTTCGTTTCCCAGGCTGCAAGGTTCAGCAGCTGGTTTTAAGCCGATCCATCCGGTTACTGACCAACAGCTGGTGCGGATGATCTGCGCTTTAAGGATCTTCCAACCAACCTTGGGGCTGGTGCTCTCAACCAGGGAAAGCGGAGCGTTAAGGGATAATCTGATTCCACTGGGAATAACCCAAATGAGCGCTGAATCAAAGACCAGTCCAGGTGGTTATCTTGACGAAACTAAAGCACAAAAACAATTTGAGATCGCTGATCAAAGAAGTTTAGCTGAAATTAGCGCTGCGATCAGGCAACGAGGTTATGATCCAGTGATGAAAGACTGGGATAAGGAATACATTAGGGGATGAACCGAAAAGAGCGTTTAGCCAAATTCAAACAAATTGATCTTTATCCGGTAACAAATGAATCACTGTCAAATGGCCGGAGTAATTTAGATATCCTGCAAGCAGTTATTGCTGGTGGCGCGAAAATTATTCAGCTGAGAGATAAAAACATTAGCCAGGACGATTTTTTGGAGCTGGCAAAGAAGTTTAGGGAAATTACAGCCCAAAGCAAGGTTCTTTTGATCATTAATGACCATTTAGATGTTGCTCTAGAGGTTAAAGCAGATGGAGTGCATTTGGGCCAGAATGATCTGTTGGCTGCAGCAGCTCGCAAATCCGCGCCGGAGCTCCTGATCGGGGTTTCAACCCACAATGTTGCTGAGGCGGTTAAAGCTGAGCAGGACGGGGCTGATTATGTAAATATTGGCCCGATCTTTAAAACCCAAACTAAAGATGTTGAGCCGATCGGACCAGAAAGCATTAAACCAATTGCCGCAAAGATCAAAATCCCCTTTACTGTTATGGGTGGGATAAATTTTAATAATATTGATATGGTACTGGCGCAAGGCGCTCGACATGTCGCGGTTATTTCCGCTGTAACGCAGGCTCCAGACATTCAACAGGCCGCCAGTCAGTTGATCAAAAAGATAAATAATTTGCGCCTGTAGGTTTTTAGCTGTAAAATGAGCCTGATTTTGTCAGGGAGGATAATAATGGCTGACGAAGTAAAACGCCAGGTCTATCTAGACCACATGGCTAACACACCGGTTGATCCTCGGGTAATTGAGGCGATCCTGCCTCATTTAAAAAATACTTATGGCAATCCTTTAAATCTCCATGACTTTGGCCAAAAGACGGCGAAGGCAATAGAAGAGGGGCGACAAAAGGTGGCAGAGCTTATCGGAGCAACTGCCAAAGAAATCATTTTTACTTCCTGCGGCTCTGAATCTAATAATTTTGCCATTAAAGGGATTGCCAATGCTAATGAAAAGAAAGGCAAACATATTATTACTTCAGCGATTGAGCATTTTTCTGTGCTCCATCCAGTGAAGGAGCTGGAAAAGCAAGGCTTTAAAGTTACTTATTTGCCAGTTGATAAAAATGGTCTGATCGATCCGGAAGCCGTTGCCAAAGCGATCACGAACGAAACTATCCTGGTTACTTTAACCCAGGCCAGCAATGAGATTGGCGCGATCGAGCCGATCAAGGAAATAGGGGCCAAGGTCAAAGAAAAAGGCGTTGTCTTTCATGTGGACGCAGTGCAGTCTGCAGGAACGATACCAGTTGATGTTGCCGACCTAAATGTTGATGCGCTGACCTTATCAGCTAATCAATTCTACGGGCCAACAGGCGTAGCTGCTCTTTATTTAAAAAAGGGGACACGGATTATTCCTTTTATTCTTGGCGGGACTCAGGAAGAAGGTAAACGGGCAGGAACCCATAACATTGCCGGGATCGTTGGGCTGGGGAAAGCCGCTGAGTTGGCCAAGACGGAGATGAAGGTTCGCGCTGATAAGCTGGTCCCTTTGCGGGATAAATTGTTAAAGGAATTGCCAAAGAAGATCTCTGATTTTTTTGTGACAGGGCATCCAACCCAGCGGCTGCCAAACCATGCCAGCGGCTGTGTAAAGTTCATTGAAGGTGAATCAATGTCCATGCTGCTCAATATGGAAGGTATTGCTGTTTCCACCGGCTCAGCCTGCGTTTCCAAGGCTTTAAAAGCCTCCCATGTGCTTTTGGCGATCGGTGTTAGTCCTGAGAACGTACATGGTTCATTGGTGTTTTCCTTGGGTAAAGATAATTCAGCGGCGGATGTGGATTATCTGCTGGAAAAGCTGCCGCCGATCGTCAACCGCCTGCGCGAAATGTCGCCTTTAGGGAAAAGCAAATAGGAGTTTGTCATGGAAAAATTTAATATAGTTGTCTTTTCTGGCGACATGGATAAAGTGCTGGCGGCGTTTATTTTAGCCACAACCGCGGCTTCCATGAACATGGAAGTTAACATGTTCTTTACTTTCTGGGGGTTAAATGTTTTGCGCAAGAAGAAATTTACCAGCGGCAAGAATATCCTGCAAAAATTGATGAATTGGCTGAACAAAAGCGGGGCCAGCCGGTTACCGCTATCCAAATTTAACATGTTGGGTGCTGGTCCGGCCATGATGAAGATCATGATGAAACAGGCTAAAGTTCCGAGTATTGAAGAATTTCTTCAGCTCGCAAAGGGCCTAGGCATAAAAATGGTTGCCTGCACCACCACTTTCAGTTTTATGGGCTTTACGGAAAAAGATTTTATTGATGGCCTCGATTCCTTTGCCGGCGCGGCGACATTTTTGCAGCTGGTCCGCGAAGGCAAGATCAGTTATTTTATTTGATGGAACCTGAGACTAAACGTCTCGGTTCCATCAATCTAGAGAGTGAGGAGCCGAGAAGTTCATTCTCAGGCTCCGAACGAAAAAGGAGGAGAATTTATGAAAGCAGATGAGACTTTGGATTGTTTTGGGCTGCTGTGCCCCATGCCGATAGTTAAGACAGCGGAGAAGATCAAGGCCATGAGAGTCGGCCAGGTGCTGGAAGTTGACGCGACTGATGTGGGGATCAAATCTGATATGCCGGCCTGGTGTAAGGCAACGGGGCAGGAGTACCTGGGGATCGAGGAAAAAGCCGCGGAATATAAAGTTTACGTGAAGAAGGTAAGGCAATGACCTGGATATACACGTTAACAGCGGTATTTATCGTCAGCCTGGTTTCGTTCATCGGGATTCTGACGATCGCGCTTAAGATGGAAGTCTTAAAAAAGATTGTCATGTTCCTGGTGAGTTTATCAGCCGGAGCATTGTTGGGCGGGGCTTTCTTCCATCTTATCCCTGAAGCTGCGGAGGAATTCGGCTTTACTTTAAGATTGGGCGTTTTTATTCTTTCCGGGATACTGGTTTTCTTTGCCCTGGAAAAAATAATCTGCTGGCGCCACTGCCACATCCCGACCTCAAAGGACCATCCCCATCCAGTTGCTATTATGAACCTGATCGGCGACGCTTTTCACAATTTGATCGACGGCGCGATCATTGCGGCTTCATTTCTGGTCAGCTTCCCGCTAGGCGTCAGCACGACAGTGGCGGTGTTGCTCCATGAGATCCCGCAGGAGATCGGAGATTTTGGGGTTTTGGTCCATGGTGGTTTTGGCCGCTTCAAAGCGTTGCTGCTAAACTTTGCTTCAGCCCTGACCTCGGTGCTTGGCGCGGTCCTGGTGTTATCCCTGAACGTCAAGGTTGAGACCATTGCCTGGTTCCTGGTGCCATTTACCGCGGGCGGATTTATCTACATTGCCGGGTCTGACCTGATCCCTGAAATGAAAAAGGACATTGTTCCGCTTAATTCTTTAATTCAGATGTTCTTTCTGCTGTTAGGGCTGGCCATCATGCTGGCGCTGGTTGTTTTTGGATAGGGGCAATCTCGAACTTCTTTTCTAACTTCAGGGGGTAATAAGAAAGCTTGGCTTTCCGCAGCCCCGGGATTCCCAGGTCCTGCTCAAGATTGATATGAGTAAAATTTTGGAAGGTCTTGTTGCAGGCCTCCCAGAGCAGGGTTTGGAATATTCCCCGCAGAGCAGGGTGGGCATACTGGAAATGGGCGGAAACCGTTCTTTTGTTAAGCTGGCTGCCGATCATGAACCCCTTTACTTTTTTATCAATAAGCAAAGCGCTACCAATCATTTTTAAATCATCATAATATTTAAAGGCTTTTTCCAGGGCGGTTTTTTGGGAGGTGTGGGCCCGCCTGGGGAAGTAGCGCGATTCCTGCCTGACGGCAAACCATTCCTCAAAAAGCTCCAGGCAGCCGTTTTTCAGTTCCGGCGCCAGAGGCAGATACTCATAGCCCGGATGGCGGCGCTTAAAATTCTTGATATGATTGCGTTTGCAGTCAAACTTCCTGCCTTTAAGCTCAGCCAAAACCTTGGTTTCGTAGAGATAATCAAACTGATCTCGCAAACAGGTAACACGGATGCGCAGCAGGGAAAGTTTCCCGGTGAAACTTTCAGTGGCGCGGGAGATCTTACCGCAGTGTTTAAGGCATTCCTCAACTGTTTCCAGGGGCAGGTTCTCGCCAAGCGGCTCCAGGAAAAAAGGGGATTCGTTCAAGGGAGTTATCAGCAGGCACAGGTTCCCGTTAATTAAAGTGATCTTGGGCCGGTCAAAATCTTTCCAGATCATTAAGTTGGCTGGCGAGAATTCGCAGATGTTGGGCTCCGTGTCTTTTAGGTGCTTCTTGACCTGATCAAGGTCTTCAAATTCCAGGGATTTAAATTTGGGATATTCAGGCGGCATGTTTTATCATGGTAACGCATTTATAAGAAAAACATTCTTCGCAAATGTAGCGGCCTTTAGAAGGCAGGTCGGCTGGTTTTTCCTGCGTGGTCTCAAAGCCGAACTTTTTGAAGAAATCAGGGATGACGGTGTATAGATAGGTGTCTTTATCTGTGGTTGCCAGCGCTTTTGAGATCAATTCTTTAGCAATGCCGTGGCTTTGCTCAGTTTTAACCACGCCAACTGAGCTTAAGAACGCTATCTTGCCATAGGTGGCTAATTGAGCCATTCCAATGATCTTCTGGCCTTTTTCCGCCACCCAAAAATCAGTTAACGATAAAGTGGGGTAGTAAAGATTGAGGTCTTTTGAGATCTTTAAGATCTGGGGGTTATCTTTATCCGTTGCCAAGCGAATAGTTGTCATAACGCTGGTTATTTTAGCATTATGGAGTACCCTTGACAAATGTAGCTGGTTCGCTACACTTTGTCTAAAGGAAAACGACACCATGAAAAGAAAGAGCAAAAAAAATCTAAAAAGACTGGCGTTTTTTGCTGGGTTTTCGGTTGTTATTTTGGTGGTTTTGGCCAGTTTTTATTTAGGCAGAAGATCTGCTGAGCAGGAGCAGCCAAGTATCACTTTGACTGACGGCAAGGTAGCGGTCAAGCTCTACTATTATAATAAGCTAAAGGATAAGCTCAGGACTTTTGATCCCAAATTTGTTTTGCCGGTGGAACGGAGAATTCCCCGCGGCAAAGCCCCGATCCAGGATACGATCAAGTTACTGCTCCAGGGTAAACTGCGCTGGCAGGAAAAATCAGCTGGTTTTGACACTGAATTCCCGAATCCAGAGTTTAAGTTGTTGACTGTCAAACTAAAAGACGGAGTCCTGACCTTAAAATTTACTGATGTGCCTGGATTCACCAGCGGTGGAGCCAGTCGGGTGGGGTTGCTGGCCGCTCAAATTAAGAAGACTGCTTTGCAATTTCCTCAGGTTAAAGAAGTTAGGATCATTCCCGAATACCTTTTTCAGCCCTAATGAAGTATACGGAAATAATAAAAAAGCTAAAATCCAAGTCCAACCCCCAAAATATTGAAGGGATGGCACGCTTTGGAATTAACCCGAAAAATAATCTCGGCTTAAGCGTGACAACCATCAGAAAGATCGCCAAAGGAATGGAAAAAGATCACGAATTGGCCCGGCGGCTTTGGGCCTCTGGTATTCGTGATGCCCGAATGCTGGCTTGTTTGATCGAGAAAATCCCTTTGGTCACGGAAAAACAGGCTGATCACTGGGTCAAGGACTTTGACTCCTGGGATCTGTGCGACCATGCCTGCGGCAATCTTTTCGATCGGACAAAGTTCGCCTATAAAAAAGTGGGGCAGTGGGGGAAAAGCAAAAAAGAATTTATCAAGCGGGCGGGATTTGCTCTATTGGCCTGGCTGGCTGTGCATGATAAGCAGGCTGAGGATAAGAAGTTCCTGAAGTTTTTGCCGCTCATAAGGAAAGCTTCTACGGATGAGAGGAACTATGTAAAAAAAGCGGTTAACTGGGCCCTGCGATGTATTGGTAAGCGAAATCTCAAGTTAAATCTGGCTGCGCTTAAGGCCGCCAGAGAAATCCAGAAGATAAATTCTAAAGCTGCCCGATGGAATGCCGGTGACACCTTGCGGGAATTAACCTCAAAACAGGTCCTCAAAAGGCTCCGCAAGAAATAATTTCTAGAATTCTCTAAAAAGGCCTTGACAAACTTCTTAAATAGGTATAATTTGTACCTATTATGCAGATAACAAGAGCCTCTGATTACGCGATCCGCCTGTTGGCCCATCTGGCAGCCGGGGAGGTGGAGACGACAAGCCAAACCTTATCAAATGAACTTGGCGTGCCTTTGAACCATTTGGCTAAACTGGTCCAGAATCTGGCCCGGCGCGGCTATTTGATCACCCGCAAGGGCAAGGGCGGCGGCTTACGTTTGGCTGTTGACCCTAAAAAGATCAATCTGGCTCAGGTAATTGAGGCAATTGAAGGCCCGATCATGATCAATAAATGTCTTTTTCACAGTCAAAGCTGCCGCTTCAGCAGAAAGTGTAAAGTCAGGAAATGTTTGGGCGGAGTGCAGGGCAAGATCCAGGAAATGCTGGCCAGCACAACTATTTTTGACATGGCGCTTCAATATAGCTAAGAAAGGGGGTGAATTTATGATACTCGAAGAATTAAATGTCTTTTTGGAGAATAATCCACAAGTAGAATGGGCCCAGGATGATGACGGCACTCTATATCTTAGACACTCGGTCTTTGATAAGGAGCACGAAAAGATCAAGATTGAACCCGGGGCGCTAGCCAATCTAACTTCGGAAAAGCTGGAGCAGGTATTGATCGGCGGCCGCAACGTTGAGCACATTACCCGCGTCACTGGTTATTTCTCAAGGATCTCTGGTTGGAATAAAGGCAAGAAGGGAGAATTAGCAGATAGACATCGAATGAATATTTTGTAATCTACTTGAAAGATAAATATGATTTAGTTAAGATAGGCGATATGAAGGACTTAATTATTATCGGAGCTGGTCCAGCGGGCATAACCGCTGCGGTCTACGCTGCCAGAAAAAAGCTGGATTTCGCAGTTATCTCCAGGGATATTGGCGGTCAAACTGCCTGGTCGCTGGAAGTTGAGAATTACACGGGCTATCAATTCATTCCCGGGCCTGAACTGGCCATGAAGTTCCGCGAGCATTTGGAAAAGTTTGATTTTGAGTTGCGCGAGGGCGAGAGCGTAAAAACAATCGAGAAAACCGGTCAAATCTTTAAAGTCACTACCACTAAGGGAGATGTTCTCGAAAGCAAGGCAGTTATTGTTGCCACGGGCAAGCGGCCGAAATTACTCGGCGTGCCGGGCGAAGGAAAGTTTAAGGGCAAAGGCCTGACCTATTGTGCCACCTGCGACGGCCCGCTTTTTACCGGAAAAAACGTCGCAGTGATCGGCGGCGGCAATTCCGGGCTGGATGCCACCATGCAGCTGATGCGGCTGGCAAAAAAAGTTTATCTGATCAATAGCGTGGATAAGCTTACCGGTGATCCAATTATGCAGGAGAGGATCGCTCAGGCTGTAAATGTCGAGGTCATAAATTCAGCCAAAGTCCTGCAAATATCCGGCGAGCAATTTGTTAAGGCGCTCAAGGTTGAGATTAATGGCCAGGAACGGGACCTGCCGGTCGAAGGCATTTTTGTGGAAATAGGGCTGGTGCCAAATTCAAAATTCGTTGACCTGGCGGAGAAGAACGAGCGCGGGGAGATCGTTGTTAACGCCGCAGCAGAAACTTCTGTTGAAGGACTCTTTGCCGCAGGCGATGTTACCAATGTTCCTGAAAAACAGATCATTGTAGCAGGTGGGGAAGGGGCCAAGGCGACCTTGACGGCTTTTAAATATCTTTCTACCCATTAAAGGATTTTGATCATGCCCAAAGTTGATGAACAAACACAAAATATTGTAAAAATATTTCAGCGCAATGAGATAACCGAGTATTTTATCTACGAAAAACTGGCATCCTTGGAAAAGGATCAGAACAATAAAGAGGTTTTGTTAAGAATTTCTCTAGATGAGCTGCGGCATTATGGTGTTTGGAAAGTTTATAGTGGCGGAGATGTTGCTCCTAGCCGTTTTAAGATCTGGTGGTATGTGTCCATTGCCAGAATTTTTGGCGTAACTTTTGGGATAAAATTGATGGAATCAGGAGAAGAGGGGGCCCAAGCTGCTTATGGCGAAATTGCGAAAGTGATCCCTGAGGCGGACAGTATCAAAAACGATGAAAACCAGCATGAAAATGAACTGATCGCCATGATCGATGAGGAAAGATTGAAATATATTGGTTCAGTGGTCCTGGGGTTAAACGACGCACTAGTTGAGCTGACGGGAACTCTGGCAGGCTTAACCTTTGCTTTGCAAAATGCCAAGTTAGTCGGGGTTGCGGGTTTGATCACAGGGATTGCTGCTTCGCTTTCTATGGCAGCCTCAGAATATCTTTCAACCAAGGTGGAGGAAGGGGAGAAGAACCCGCTTAAAGCTTCTTTTTATACTGGCACGGCTTATGTATTAGCGGTTACAGTCTTGATCTTGCCGTTCTTATTATTGGGCAATCCTTTTATCTCATTAGGCCTGGCGTTGACCAGCGCCATCCTTTTGATCCTGGTCTTTACTTTTTACTTTTCGGTTGTTAGAGGAGTTTCGTTTAAGAAGCGTTTTACGGAAATGGTTGTTATAAGCCTGGGAGTAGCTGGCCTAAGTTTTATTATCGGCCTGGCGGTCAGGCAATTTTTGGGAATAGATATTTAGCCTTCAACGATCCAGCGTTCTTCTTTTTTAAACCAGTCGCCGGGATTGTTTAAGTATTGTAAGGTATCTTCCAGGATATCATAATGTTCCCTTTCTTCCTGGGCCAGGGCAGCGTAGAATTTTTTAGTGGTTTCATCACTGTTTTCTTTGGATATTGTGTCGTAGAGGTTGTAGCTGTCACGCTCCAGGCCTTCAGCAACTACATAAGCCTTGTTAATATCGGACGGGGTCTTGAATTTCATGTTCAGATCGTTTTTGAGTTTCAGGAGGATCGGTCTCAGCAATTCTTCTTTCTTGGGCGGGATGGCAACGCCTTTGAGCCAGTCGCTTTTTAGTTTGCTTTCGCCGGTTAAATTCTTATAAAACTCGGTTATTTTAGCTAAATGCTCGGCCTCTCTGTCAGCTAAGCTTAACAGGGTAGCCTGGGCCAGGGGGTTGCTGGTTTTTGCGGCAGACCCGGAATAGAAGTCGTAACCATTTTTCTCCAGTTCGATCGCCAGCTTGGTGTCCGCAATAAGATTGTTCATTTTGTGCACCTCCAGCTGGATTTTAGCAAGGTAAGGGGAAATAGGCAAGGTGGAACAAGTTGAGCAATGATAATGGATGGTGTAAGATTATTAAGGGTAAACAGGAGGTAATATCATGGTAAATGTAGGACAGCAGTTAGAAGTTTATAAATGCGGGGTTTGTGGCAATATTGTTGAGGTTGTCCATGTTGGTGGCGGGGAACTGGTTTGTTGTGACCAGCCGATGATATTGCAGAAGGAAAACACCGTTGACGCGGCAAAAGAGAAGCATGTCCCGGTTATTGAAAAGAACGATAAGGGGATTTTGGTTAAGGTCGGAACTGTGGCTCATCCCATGGAAGATAAACATTATATTGAATGGATAGAAGTTATTTCTGACGGCAGGTCCTGTAGAAAGTTCCTTAAACCAGGCCAGAAGCCTGAAGCCCATTTTGGCGCGAAATCAGCGGATATCATCGTTAGGGCATACTGCAATCTCCACGGGTTATGGATGGTCAAGGCTTAAATGTTATGAATCAAAAGTATGAATGTCTAATTTGCGGTTATATTTATGATCCGGAGAAAGGGGATCCTGATTCTGGTGTTGCACCAGGAATGGCTTTTGAGGCAATTCCTGACACCTGGGTCTGTCCGATCTGCGGGGCGGCTAAGGACCAGTTTGAAAAGGTGGGCTAAGGAAAGGAGAAAACAATGGTAAAAAGTTTAAAGGGATCTAAAACAGAGAAAAATCTTCTGGCGTCTTTTGCCGGGGAGTCCCAGGCCAGGAACCGCTACACCTATTTTGCCAGCGTGGCTAAGAAAGCCGGCTATGAACAGATAGCGGCGATCTTTTTGGAGACAGCGGAGAATGAGAAGGAGCATGCTAAGCGCTTTTTCAATTTACTGGAGGGTGGGGATGTTGCAATAACCGCTTCTTATCCAGCCGGGGTGGTCGGCACGACTGAAGAAAATCTTCTTGAAGCAGCCAATGGCGAAAAGCTGGAGTGGACCAAGCTCTATCTGGATGCGGAAAATGCTGCGCGGGAGGAGGGGTTTGAAGAGATCGCTGTCCAATTCAAGGAGATCGCTGAGGTTGAGGAAGAGCATGAGAAAAGATATCGTAAGCTCCTGCAAAATTTGAAAGAAAAAACTGTTTTCAAAAAGGATAAGGTTGTTAAATGGAAGTGCCGCAATTGCGGTTATGTGCACGAAGGCAAGGAAGCTCCGGATAAGTGTCCGGCCTGTGACCACCCAACGGCATATTACGAGCTGTTAGCTGAAAATTACTAATGGCCAAGCAGAAAATTCTATTTGCTTGTATCGGCAACTGCTGCCGTTCTCAGATGGCTGAGGGTTTTGCCAAGAAGCTAGCAGGTAATAAATTCGAAATATACTCGGCCGGATCAAAGCCAGCCGGGTTTGTCAGTCAGGATGTTGTCTCGGTGATGAAAGAGATCGGGATCGATCTTTCCGCGCATTATTCTAAAGGTTTTAGCGATGTTCCTGCTGAGTTTGATTATGTTGTGACCATGGGATGCGGCGAGGATTGTCCGATTGTTCCGGCTAAAGAAAGGCATGATTGGAAAATTGAAGACCCGATCGGGCAGGGGATTGATGTTTTTCGAAGAGTAAGGGAGAATATTGCTGAGGGGGTCCGGAAATTCATCCATGAGCACGCATAATCACTCGCAGGCTTCATCTGAAACCTACAACACCAACAGGACCGCCTTAACTCTGGCGCTCTCTATCACCGCCTTGATGATGGTGTTGGAATTTGTTGGCGGCTTGGTCAGCGGCAGTTTGGCTCTGCTTTCTGACGCCGGACATATGTTGACTGATACTGGAGCGTTGGCGTTAGCGCTCTTTGCCTTATGGTTCTCACGCAGACCGGCAACTCCAGAAAAAACTTATGGTTTTTATCGGATAGAGATACTCTCCGCCTTATTGAATGGTTCCCTGCTGATAGTTATTGCCGGCTATATATTTTTTGAAGCTGTCCAAAGGTTTATTTCGCCGACTGAAGTGCGGGGCAGCCTGATGTTGGCCGTGGCAGCAATTGGACTGGTCGCCAACCTTGTCGGGGCATTCATCCTTTCTAAAGGCAGTAAAGAGAATCTGAATGTTAAAGCTGCCCTCTGGCATATTTTATCTGACGCATTTTCCTCGATCGGGGTTATTGTCGCAGGTTTGATCATTATTTTTACTGGAGTAACCATTGTTGATCCGATCATTGGGTTTATTATTGGTTTAGTTATCTTGAGAGGAGCCTGGCGGGTGGTCAAAGAATCAGTAGATATTCTGCTGGAGGCTACGCCAAAGCATATTAAGCATGAGGAAGTGGTGAAAGCCCTAAAAAATGTTCAAGGAGTAAGGGATGTCCATGATCTCCACATCTGGACCATCACCTCCGGCCTGGTCGCTCTTTCCGCGCATGTTTTGATCGAGGATACCCTCGTCAGTAAATGCGGTGATGTCTCCAGAACTTTAAAAAAGATCTTAAAAGGGAAATTTGGCATTTCCCACGCTACCATGGAATTTGAATGTGAAAATTGTCCGGATGGTTTAGTTTGCAGGATCCAGAAAGAAAAATAGATCTGGAAACCCGCGAATGAACTTCGCGGGTTCCAGAATTTTTATCGATAAAATTGGAGCCGCGACGTTTAGTCGCAGGCTCCTCTAACTTGGGGGACAAGATGGCCAAAGACCCGATTTGCGGTATGGACGTTGATCCAAAAACCGCCAAGTTTAAGGTTGAAAAAGACGGGAAAACTTATTATTTTTGCAGTAAAAGTTGTCACGACAAGTTTGTTGGTAGCCGGGAACCAGTAGCCAGTAGCCAGGAGGCGGCCGGGCAAAAACATCACCACCATCACGAAGCTACTTCTGGTAAAACAGAAAAGATATTTATTTCCATATCCGGCATGCATTGTGCCTCCTGCGTTACTTCGATCGAAGCAGCCTTGAAAAGTTTTAAGGGAGTAAAGGACGCCAAGGTTAACTTCGCTTCTGAAAAAGCCACGGTCGAATACGATCCAAACGTAACTGATATCCCTGCTATGGAAAAAGTTATTGAGAACACCGGCTACACTGTAATTAGGCCAAAGGCCCCAGGCCAGAGGCCGGAGGCCGGAGGAACTACGCTAAGGCTTAAAGTTGTTGGCATGGATAATCCCCATTGTGTGGGTACGGTTGGCGGATCTGTTGACAGTCTACCTGGAATAATTTTTAAAGATTTGCGCGTTAACGAAAAGGCCGTGATCAAATTTGACGCTGCCAAAGTTTCCGCCCAGCAGATCAAAGACGTGATCAAGGAAGCCGGTTATACACCAATTGAAGAAGCGGACATGACTGTTGATGTGGAAAAAGAAGCCAGGGAAAAAGACATCCACAATTTAAGGGGCAGGTTCCTTGGCTCTCTGGTTTTGAGCTTACCATTGCTTTATTACATGTTTGTTATGCTTTTTGGTTGGCCTCTGCCGCAGTTTCTGATGAGTAACGCGGCGACGATCCAGCTTATTTTGACCACGCCGATCATGTTCATTGGCAGTATCTTTTTTACCCGTGGCATAATTTCCCTGGTCAAGCCTAAAACCGCTAATATGGATACGCTGGTATCGATCGGGGTCGGATCGGCTTATCTATATAGTTTATATGTGACCGTTGCTATCTGGCTGGGGAACCCTCTCTACAGCATGAGGAATCTTTATTTCGAGGTCGCGGGATTCCTGCTGACCTTTATTTTACTGGGTAAGTATTTTGAAGCGATCGCCAAGGGCCGGACCTCTGAGGCGATCAAGAAGCTGATGGGCTTGCAGGCCAAGACAGCGATCGTGGTCAGGGACGGCAAAGAGATCGAAATAAAGATTGAGGAGGTTAATGTTGGCGATATTGTTGTGGTCAAGCCTGGAGGCAAAGTTCCTGTTGACGGCACAGTAGTTGAAGGACATTCCTCGGTTGACGAGTCCATGGTCTCTGGTGAAAGTCTGCCGATTGAAAAGAAAGCCGGTGACAAAGTAATTGGCGCGACTATTAATAAAACTGGTGCCTTTAAGTTTAAAGCTGAAAAGATCGGTAAAGACACTTTTCTGGCTCAAGTTGTTCGTTTGGTTGAAGAAGCGCA
>JAHIZU010000207.1 GCA_018814265.1 Candidatus Margulisiibacteriota bacterium
AGTTCAAGTTTGCCCAAAGAAGCTGGGTTCCAGAGCGCGCTTTTCATGCCTTTGGAGAGCGTGCTGTAATAATTGCCCAAACCGGGAAAGGGGTCTTCAGCCGGTGGGAGCCTTAAACTAAACCTGCCGTAGGGGAAGTCAATGTCAGCTGCCTGGACAAAAGACGCTAGAAGCAAACAAGATAAGTAGATTAAAATCAATCGCCTGGCGAACCGCATTGATAGAATTCTATTTTAGTCTAAGGTTTTTGTCAAGGACGAATCTCTGCTATAATATTACATAATGTTGCCTGATGTTGTGAAAATAATAGGCCTAACTGGACCGATTGGTTCTGGAAAAGATGCGGTGGCGAAAGTGCTGCGACGCCGCGGGGCAGTTATTATTAATGCGGATAAGATCGCCCATACATTATATAGCACGCAGTCTCCTGTCTGGCATGAGCTGGTCAGGGTGTTTGGCTCAAAGATTCTCAATCGGGGAGGAAAAGTCAACCGGAAGAAATTAGGGGAGGTTGTTTTTTCGGACAAAAGTAAGCTTCTTCGGTTGAATCGAATCATCCATCCATTTTTAAGAGAAGCTATTATTGAAATGGTAGAAAATTGTAAGTTGTTAGTTGTTAGTTGTAAGTTGATAGTGATCAATGCGGCAGTGCTAAGAGAAATTGGCTTAATTAATTGCGTTGATGAGGTCTGGGTGGTCATGTCAGCGAAGGACAAAAGATTAAGCAGGCTCTTAAAACAGGGCTTAAACAGGGCAGAGGCCAATGCCCGTTTGCGGTCGCAGATGAGCCAGAGGGAATATTTGAAGATCGCTGATGTAGTGATCCAGAATAATGGAACACTGCGCGGCCTGGCCAAAAAAACAATTGACCTGCTTTAGGTAACTAGCCAGCGCTGCAAGTCTCGGGAGATGAGTCCGGTAAATCTGATCAGATTATAGAGCCTGCCGCTGAGATCAAGACCGCGGGTAATTGTTGTGCCCTCGTTATTTATCCAGCGCGCCTCGGGATGGGTAATTAAGGCGGAATTAACGCCGAACCTTAGGGCGTTGATCACTGCCTCGATCTTTTCTCCCATAGCTCCTGCGGGATATTGGCCTCGCCTCAAGTTCCACAAGGCGTCCTGGAGCTGATAGTAAAGGATGTCTTCTTGAAAAGGATTTTGAAAATTGTGCGCCACGTGGCGGACCCCGGTGGAAATAATTAATGATCGCGCTTTAATTTCACGGCACAGCAGGGCAGTGGCCAGGTCTTTGTCAATTACCGCTTCAACCGGGCTTCCGTCAGGCAAAACCGGGATGCCGCCGCCGCCGGCTGCGATTACCATTTTACCAAGAAATATGGCGCGTTTGATGTCCCTAAGGTTATCTGGATGGATACTAATCGGCTTTGGTGAAGGGACAACCCGACGGAGTATGCCTGGTTTTCCCGGAACTTGTTTCAACTGATAGGTGAGGCTGCCGGTATGCCAATTAAAAAGATCGTTATCTCCTTTGGTGCAGCTGAACCCGATCTCATCCCAGGAGAATTCCTGGCCAATATATTTAGTTGGCCTTTGAAAAGCAGGATCTTTGGGATCAACAATAACATAAGTTTGGATGACTTCCGGCCGCAGCGCATGGAAGGCAAGGCCGGAAACTTTCTGCATGCCTTCTCTTAGTTCTTGCCCGATCTCGACTTGTGTTTCTCTTGTGCATTCACCTAACGATTTAACCAGTCCGGTGGCTTCAGCCCCTGCTAATTTGTCGCCGACCTGGGGGCCGTTCCCGTGAGTAATTACGACCCGGTGGCTTTTTGCTAATTCCATTATATTTCTAACGGTTTGTTTTTCCGCGCCAGCTAAGGAATTGCCGCCTACCGCGATCACCACTGGCTGGTGCTGCCGAGCATGGGTAGCACTTCTCAAAGAAAGGTTTGATTTGAAGAGCCTGGTCAACCCGTACCATAATTTACTGGATATTCCGTAACAAATTGGTTTTGGCATAATGTCTCACTTCTTTTTCGTCAGCATTTTTGTTTAATTTCAGGTTTATTGTTATAATTCTAGAGATGTCTAAATTTAAGCTTGTTTCAAAATTTAAGCCCATGGGGGACCAGCCCGGTGCCATTAAAAACTTGATAAAGGGTGTGGAAGCCGGAAACAAATACCAGACGCTTTTGGGGGTTACTGGTTCTGGTAAAACCTTTACCATGGCTAATGTGATCGAGGCGGTACAAAAGCCAACCTTGGTCATTTCTCCCAATAAAACTCTGGCTGCTCAGCTGTGCCAGGAGTTTCGCAGCTTCTTTCCGCAGAACGCGGTTGAATATTTTGTCAGCTTTTACGACTATTATCAGCCAGAGGCCTATATCCCGTCTTCAGATACTTATATTGAGAAAGATTCTTCGATCAACGAGGAAATAGATCGGCTGCGCCATGAAGCCACCATGTCTGTTCTGGAGCGGCGGGACGTTATTGTGGTGGCTTCGGTCTCCTGTATTTATGGTTTGGGTCAGCCTGAGGACTATAAGGCCAGTACGCTGATCCTGAAACTGGGGCAGTCGATCACCCGGGAAGAGATCATTGATCATCTGGTCTCTACCCGCTATGAAAGGAACGATGTTGAGATTTCCCGTGGTAAATTCAGGGTCAGGGGGGACGTGATAGAGGTCCAGCCGGCCTATGACAAAAATTTTGTCAGGATCGAATTAACGGGTGACCGGGTGGGCAAGATTTCTGAAGTGGAAACTGTTTCCCGGCAGGTGCTTTATAGCCGGGGATTTGTCGGGATCTATCCCGCGACCCATTATGTGACCTATAAAAAAAAGCTTAACCAGGCTTTAGAGTCGATCGAAGCAGAACTCAAGTTGCGTTTAGCAGAACTAAGGCAGCAGAATAAGTTGTTAGAGGTCCAGCGTTTGGAACAACGGACAAAATATGATCTTGAGATGATCAAGGAAATGGGTTACTGCAATGGGAT
>JAHIZU010000028.1 GCA_018814265.1 Candidatus Margulisiibacteriota bacterium
CGCCAGAAACTTTTTTAAGCTTTAATCCTGGCCTGGTTTATAAACGTGATTCGTCTCTACATCTTTTAAGCGCGGATGTTCTTTATCTCTATCTGACAAGATAACCTGCCCCCCCACTTCATCAACCGGCCACTTGATGCCAATATCCGGATCGTTCCAGATAATCGCCCGCTCGTTCTCAGCGCTGTAGAGGCCGGTACACTTGTAATAGACCAAAGCATCATCTGCCAGCGCCAGGAATCCATGCGCAAAACCAGGCGGAAAATAGAGAATTTTCTTGTTTTCATCAGAAATAATCTCCCCATACCACCGGCCAAAAGTGGGAGAACCTTTCCTGATATCAACTCCACATCAAAGATCCTGCCCTTGAGGCAGCTAACCAGTTTACCCATCGGCCTGGGGTGATTTTGAAAATGTAGCCCGCGCAGCACTCCCTTTTTTGACAGGCTCATATTATCCTGGACGATCGGATGAGTAAAACCATTCTCAAGGAAGTTCTTTAAATTATAGTTCTCCATGAAAAAGCCGCGGCTATCAAAAAAAGCCTTGGGCTCGATGACCAGGATACCCTCAATAGTTGTTTTGGAAAACTTAAATTGCCCCATGTCTTTAATTATATCCCCTTATATCCTGTTACGTCAATTAACCACAAAGACATGGTTTGCAAATAATTGGTAACGAGCAAAATCCCGATAAGCACCAGGAAGACTCCACAGACAAAATGGATCGTGGGCAAATACTTTTTGATCTCCTTAAACCAAGCCAGCGCGGAATCAACTGCCAAAGATACCAGAAAAAGCGGCAGCCCCAAGCCAAGAGAAAAAGCGATTAACATCAATGCCCCCTGCCCGGCCATCCCGCTTTGGGCTGCCAGGGTCAGGATGCTGGCAAGAATCGGCCCCACACAGGGCGTCCAACCCACGGCAAAAACCATGCCGATATAGACCGTCCCCAGATACCCTGAAGGTTTATCAGCAATAGTGGCTCGGCGCTCGATATCCAGCCAAGGGAGTTTAACAACTTGCAGAAAATACAGGCCCAAAAAGATAATCAAAGTCCCTCCCAGGATCCGCAGCAGATCGCGAAACTTGAAAAGGGATTCACCCAGCAACCCAGCCGCCACCCCCATTAAGGTAAAAATAATCATAAAGCCGGCAATAAACAACAAGGAGTGGACAATGGTTTTAAAGCGAACATCTTTTAGCTCTTCAAAAGACAGCCCGGTTATGTAAACCAAATAAGCCGGCACCAGCGGCAAAAAACAAGGTGAAAAAAAAGCTAACAATCCGCCGCCAAAGGCGATCGCTAAATTCATTTAATTAAACTTTGGATCTCTTCTAAAGTCCAATGTCGCGAGCCAACCACCTTGGCAACGATCTTTCCCTCTTTGTTTATAATGTAAGTGGTTGGTATCCCGCGAATCATATATTTTTCGGCAATCTTTTTATCCCTATCCAATAAAATTGGAAAAGTATATCCGCCATTTTCCGCAAAGTTCTCAACTGTTTTCTTGTCCTCTCCAATATTTATTGCCAGCATCTCAAATTTATTTTTATCCCAGGACTCATATAGTTTTTGCATAGATGGCATCTCAGCCCGGCAAGGAGGGCACCAGGTCGCCCAAAAATTTAAAAAGACAATCTTATCCTTATAATAAGAATTATAGTTTGATAATGTGTAGGGCGCCCCATACAAATCTTCCAATGTAAAATCTATGGCTTTAACGCCTGCTTTTGGGGCGCGTCCCATAGCAAGCACAGAAACCCCAAGAAACATCAGGATAAAAAAGCAGATTAAAGTTTTACGATTCATTATTCAATATCCGATACTCTCCCGATTAAGGTCCGTAATAGAGGATTGTTCCATTATCCCCAACTGCCCAGCCATGGCTGATATCAACGAAACTCACCCCGCGCAGGGTGCCAGTGGTTCCACTTGTTTGAGTTGTCCACGAACTTCCATCATACATAAGAATCTTCCCCAACCCCCCAACTGCCCAACCATGGGTGGCATCCACAAAACTTACCCCATATAAATTATAAGTAGTCCCGCTTTCCTGAGTTGTCCACGAACTTCCATCATACATAAGAATTGTTCCATTATCTCCAACTGCCCAGCCATGAGTAGCATCTACAAAACTTACTCCATTTAAATTTTGAGCAATTCCGCTTACTTGAGCCGTCCAAGCAGTTCCATCATACCTCAAAATTGTTCCGCTATTTCCAACAACCCATCCGTTAGAAGCAGCTATAAAACTAAAGAAATTCAACTCATTGCTCGTAGGGCTTTCTTGGGAACTCCAGGTTGTACCTCCATTAGTGGTAGTTAAAAGCACACCATTATAACCAGTTGCCCAACCAGTATTTTCATCAACAAAGGCTATTTTACGCGCTAATCCCCAATCCTGACTGATAGTTTGTTGAACCCAGGTAGCACCACCATCAGTCGTAGCATAAACATCCCCATTACCAACAGCCCAACCATGGGTAGTACCTACAAAATCAATGCCAGACAAGCCGCCGCTAATTATCTCTTGCGATGCCCAATTAGTTCCATTGTACTTTAACACCGTAGCAGAATGCCCTGCAAGCCAACCATTGCTAGCGTCTATAAATGACACGCCATTTAATTGCGCAGTTGTGCCGCTCACCTGTTGTAACCAGGTTAAAGTAGTTGTCGTTGTGCTAATGGTGGTAGTGCTCGTTGTAGTCCCGGCATTTTCAACGCCTCCACAACCAAAAACCAACAACATCATACCCCCGGCAAAAAAAACAGCGGCAAGAATTTTTTTAATCTTCATAACAAATCCCCCCCCTTTATTATAGCCTTACAATACATTTGGTCGGACATTTAACAATGGCCGGCTCTGCCGCCTGATCCCCTTTATCATAATTTACCCGGGCAAGATTATCTTTGATCGTGTAAGCGTCGGCCGCGGCTTTGACACAGATCTGGCAGGCAATGCAGCTAACCTTGCAGGCTTTGCGGGAAAGCGCTCCTTTGTCTTTTGAACTGCAATTGACCACCACCCGGTTGTCGCAAGGCACCAGCTCTATTATCTTTCTGGAACAGGCTTCAACGCACAAACCGCAAGCCGTGCACTTTTCTTCAATCACGTGCGGCAGATCATCCTCGCCCATGTAGATCGCATCAAAGGGACATGACGTTACACAATCCGCAAATCCCAGACAGCCATAACTACAAGTCTTGGCTCCGCCAGCGATCAACTCAGCAGCAGCGCAGTTCTTTATTCCCTGATAATTTGCCCGATCAACAGACAAGCCTTTCCCTCCGCCGCACATCACCACTGCCCGTTTCTTGACCAAAACACCAGCAGAAACGCCCAGGATCTCAGCCATTTCTTCCTGC
>JAHIZU010000208.1 GCA_018814265.1 Candidatus Margulisiibacteriota bacterium
ACATAATCAAAAAATGGTTTATTCATTTGCACCAAAGAAATTATTCCGAAAATACTCTGGCTATATTTGTGCAAAGCTTGAAAACGCTTGATGCTTTTATGGAGGGCTTTGATATTAAGACAATTAGAGGTAGTGATTTAAGGATGTTTATCTCTTATCTTGCCAGAAAAGGTTATTCTGCAAATACAATTATCAGGACCTGCCATTTTTTAAGAAACCTGTTTGCTTTCTGTTGCGATAATAAAATTCTGGCACAAAATCCTGCTGATCACCTTATCCTTCCTCAACTGTCTCAGCGTATTGCGGCGGTTTTGACTGAAAATTATTTAAGAATATTTCTATCTTACCTCAATAGCCGCACGATAAAAGACGAATATGTCAAACTCCGCGATAAGGCAGTTGTTGAGCTCATGCTTTTTTGCGGCTTAAGGCGCAATGAAGTGCGTTGTTTAAAAGTCAGTCATATTAATTTGCCAGAACAAACTCTAAAAGTGGTGCAGGGGAAATTCAGGAAAGACAGGTTAATTCCTTTGAACAACCAAATTCAGCGAACTCTTGGAAAATATCTTGAGCTGCGTAAGCCTGCCCAAAGCCGTTTTTTGATATTAACAAACACGAAAAGCAATCAGCTTGATTACATGTACTATAGTTATCTGATCCGGCGCTTATCCCGGATGGCTGGCTTAAAAACTAAAGTTACCCCAAAAATATTAAGAAATACATTTGCCACTATGTTGTTTGAAAAAGGCGTGTCTCTTCGGTCAATCCAGGAGTTAATGGGGCATACAAGAATAGGCACTACTGCTCAGTATATCAGTGCTTCAGTTAACTACCTCCGTGAGGAAATGAACAAGCACCCGTTATTCCATAGTTAATTGTCTGTTCTTAATACTAGCTGGATTTTTGATTTTTTTGGGTGTATTATATGTTGAAAGTGTACAAAATTAGGCGCTAGGAGTGTAAATTAATGGGTGCTTTAAAAGAAGTTGAATTAGTAAGTACAAGCATGTTTCTGCCGGGTGAGCCAATACCGTTTGAAAATGTAGAAAAAACCCTCGGGGTCTTTAATTCTGCTCCGCCAAAGATACAAAAAATGATTCCTAAGCTTTTAGGGGTCATGAGGAAGATTATTAAAACAGAGTATAGTTACTTTGCTTTGGATCCGGAAACACGCAAGCCCACTGATAATAATGCTTCAATGGGGGCAAAGGCAATATCAATTGCTCTCAAAAAGGCTTCAATGAAGCCGGAGGAAATCGAATGTATTGTTCTCGGAGCGCCGGTACCAGACTATCTTATCCCCACAACGACGACTTTTATACAAGAAAAGCTTAAGATAAAAAAATGCGTAGAGATAGAAGTTCATTCAAATTGCACAGGCATGAGCAAAGCTTTAGCAATTGCCTACGATGCTATTAGAGTGGGTCGATACAAAAACGTTGCAGTTGTATATTCTCAGAACCCATCAGCTTATTTAAACGTTGAGCATTATAAACAGGACAAAATAAAGCCGGAAAACCTTTTGTTGAGATGGTTTCTTTCCGATGGAGCTAGTGCTTTTATCTTAAGAGGCCAGGATAATATGACTAGCGGCATTAAACTGCTGGGGGTTTACAATGATTCCATTGGCAGCACACATGCGCCGGGGATGTGGTTATATTTAGGGGCAGGTAATTTAAATCTGCCAAAGGTTTTTGATCAGGGAGAGCACCATTTTGGGCAGGATTATGGGACAGTAAATGAACTCGCCCCCTTGATTGGCGTAGAAGGATTTGCCGGTTTACTAAAAGAATGTGGCCTGACTGTTGACATGATTGACCATTTGGCAATAACATTGCCTTCGACTAAATTAGAAGCTGAGGCAAAGGCTTTATTTAAAAAGGAATTAGGTATGCCCCCGGAAAAATGGTTCAGCAATGTTGACAAAAAAGGGTATGTTGGGGGAGGGTCGGTCATGGGATGCATTGATGAAATTATAGAAAAAGGGCTTATTAATAAAGGGGACGTAGTTGTTGGTTTTGCCGTTGAAAGTTCAAAGTGGATGAACGGCGGCTTCGCTTTGAAAAAATTATAGATAACTTCATATGATTTTTACTGCTTTTTCGCAAATATCTTCGCCAGTAATTATAATCGGCATTGTTAATATTATTATTGGGATTTTGGTTTTTTTAAAGAATCCAAAAAGCTTAATGCGCTTGCTTTTCCTTGCGTTTTGTTTATCGGTTTCCTTTTGGAATATTTTTATTGGGATAATGAGTTTGGGTATTTCGGCTGAGGTAATGTCTTTTAGTTTCAAGGCCTCCGGATGGTCGGGTTCTTTTATCCCGTACTTTATCCTGCTCTTTAGCGCGGTTTTCCCAAAAGAAAAAATGAAATTTCCTCCCGCACTCATTTTTCTTCTAACTATTCCCGCATTAGTAATGATTTTTCTTTCCGGGACCGATTTGCTGCTCGATAATACGATTGTTGCCAAAAACGTTATTTCTATGATATTAGGGTCACTGGCTTTGCCATATTTATTGTATTTTGTGTTTTATTTTGCGTGGACTTTGTATAATTTGTTTTCTACGATGCGCCACTCAAAAAGTCTTAGGGAAAAGCAGCAGTGCGGGTATTTTCTGTTGGGTCTATTCCTTACTTCTGCGATAGGGATTTTTTGCAATATTATCCTGGTATATTTAAACAAAGGCAATCTTGTTTATTTTGGACCGATCGGGACAATTTTTCTTGTTGGTTTTACTGCCTACGCCATCACCAAGGCTGAACTCATGGATATCAGGGTAGTTATCAGTCGTGGCCTGGCCTATAGCATTTCCGGCGGCTTACTGGTTGTTTCTTTTGTAGGACTGAATTACTTCCATATGCCCATGCTCCTGGCAATGTCTGCCAATGCGCTCTTAGCCCTCTTTTGGGCTTGGGCTGCGCATCGCTTCAGGGAATTTATCCAAACCCCGCTGCAGGAGAAGTGGATCACCGGCTGGTATGATTCGGATAAACTGCTCAATACCATTGCCCTGGAACTGGTGCCAGTCATGGAAAAGCAAAAAGCCTTTGAGGTTATTGCCTGGGAATTAAAAAATGCGATCAAGATTAAAAGTGTTGAGGTCCTTGTCGATCAGGGGTATTCCAGCAATAAGGTAAAGCGTATAACAAAAGGGGTAGAAATCCCTTTAAACTCATCCCAGGGCCTGGAAGGCTTGATCCGTTTAGGACAAAAGATATCAGAAGACTCTTATGATGAAAAAGACTTGATATTATTCCGCACCCTCCAGGTCCAGGCTTTGGCAATTCTTGACCGTATCCGGCCCTATGAGAAAATTAAAGAGGAATATGAGGCCAATCAAAAAAAATTGCATGAGGCCGAACAACAGCTGGAGCGTTCCCAGAGGCTGGCTTCGCTTGGTACACTGGCTGCAGGCGTGGCCCATGAGATCAGGAACCCGTTAACTGTTATCTATTCAGAAACCGAAAGGCTCGCTGACCAGGCCAGGGACAAGGATTATCTGGAAAATTTTAAAAAAGAAGTGCTCGAGAGCGCTAAACGGATCAAAAAAATTACCAGCGAGCTTTATTCTTTTTCAAAAGCCAAGAAAGAAAAAGGTGTTCGGGTCAATATAAATGAGGTAATAACTACCACCTTGGACTTGATCCCCATCAGCCGGATAACTTTAAAGAAAGACTTTGGAGCTATACCAGAGATTATTGCTGATCCAGATGAGCTAAGACAAGTTGTTATCAACCTGGTTAACAACGCTATTACTGCCATGCCTGAAGGAGGCAATCTTAAAATTGCTACTTATGGTAAAGGTGGAGACGCCTGCGTTGAAGTTTCTGATACAGGGCAGGGCATATTACAAGAGAATCTTTCCAAAATTTTTGATCCCTTTTTTAGTACACAC
>JAHIZU010000209.1 GCA_018814265.1 Candidatus Margulisiibacteriota bacterium
AATTGCTTGCCGTAGATAGACATTCTCCCTGAGAAGTGATCTTCTTTCCATTGCCTTTTCAATGATGGAGCAGAGTTCTTCAGCCTCAAAAGGCTTAGTAACATAATCATAGGCCCCCAGTTTAATGGCTTGCACCGCAGACTTTATGTCGCGGACACCAGTCACCATGATAACTTCAAGGCCGTCATCAATCTCTTTAATTTTCTTTAGAACTTCAATGCCATCCATGCGGGGCATCTTAAGATCAAGAATGATCAACGAAAAATTATCCCCGCTCAATAAATCAAGGGCCTCTCCGGGGTTATTTACGAGAGTGAGATTGTATGAATTTTTAAGAATAGACTTATATGCCTTCAGCATGCTGTCTTCGTCGTCTATGACTAAAATATTAGGCTTTATTTGGGGCATAATTTGTGACTCCTGAAGGTGATTATAACAAAATAAAGTATGTGGGTCTATAACAAGGCTTTCTTCTAAAAGTGGCAGCATATTTATTTCAATCGTCGATGTTATAGACATGTATTCAGTCCCTGTATCTACCACTTCCCAGACAGCGAAATCCTGTGGACGTTGTCTCTGGAAAGATCAGCCTGGGTTACATAAGCATAATCAACCCGGGCGTTGCCGGAAACAAACCCAGCGCCAGCGGTTAGACCGTCAGCATAACCAAGACGAACAGAAAAACCGTCTTTGGCCCATTCGTAGCCAACTGCCGCGGTTGAGGCATAGCCGGATTTAAGGGTTTGTGAAACATCTATGGCAAAAAGACCAGGATTGGATTTTGCATAGGCAAGGCCCAGACGAAGCACAGCCGGCACTCTTTCTTCTGTTCCAGTGCCCCAAACATGCGAGTTTAAAAGCTCATCAATTTTAACGCCTAAACTCCAGCCCCTGGGCAGTTTTAGCAACAGCCCGGGAGTAACACTATAGCCAGACGCCTGACCTCCTGAGATCTGAAACATATCCGAAGTTAAATACTTGGCCGTCAGGCCAAAGGAAATATATTCACCAAACTTCTTGCCGTAAGAAACCATGTAGGCGTTAGAAAAATAGCTAAAAACACTTAAGTTAACAACCTCGTTGTTAGAATCAACCTCAGAGGATGTCTCAGTAATATTGCCCATGCCCACCTGGATCCAGGAAATGCCCAAGGTTCCGCCCAATGCCGGCCGCACATAGCTGACATAATAATGGTCAGCGTCTGTTGACAACTTGGTCTGCATTGACGTGATCTCATTGTCGTCAATAAATCCAAGGCCAGCCGGATTCCAGTAGGGAGCATCAGCGTTGTTGGAAACCGCAGTAAAAGCCCCTCCCATGCCCAGTGGTCGGGCGCCAACGCCAGCTTTGAGCACGGCGATGTCCTGACCTGCCTGTTCAAGCGCCAAAGCAGGCGTGGAAATAACCAAGAACCAAGATACAAGATACAAACAAAATCCAAATCCCAATATCCAAAAACCAATTTGTTTGATTATTGGAATTTGAATATTGAATATTGTTTGGTTATTGTATCTTGTTTCTTGTATCTTCATTTGAGTACCGCCACTTTTCCTCTCGCAGAAACAGACTTATCTCCTAATCGCGCTATAACCTCAAAAGGATAGATCCCGTTGACCACAACATCCCCTCGCCCATTCCTGCCGTCCCATTCAACCTTATTATATTTCTGCCTGACACTTGAGCCTTCGCCATCAGTTGGACAATTATCAAGCTGCTTGACCAATGAACCAATCACATCGTAGATCCTGATCTTGACTTCGTCCGCGTCCGCGCCAAGTCGATAACGGATATTGGTTATTTCCCTATTAGGGTTGAATGGATTCGGATAATTGGTCACGCCGGTAAGAGTCAGCTCAGGAGCAACTGTAAAAAATCGGGCTTCTGAAGTCGCGGCTTCGGTGGTGGTTAAAGCTGTTACGCGCCAGTAATAAGTATCACGATCGAGCCCAGGATCAAATTCGTGGATCGAATAGGTATAATGAAAAAGTGTGGGATCATATTTGTCAGGAGATCCAGTATTTTCATCTTTCGTAAAGGTCTGATTGTCAATTGTGAATGAATTATTCTTGGCCAGATCAAGTTTGTATTCTTGAGTATTACCTTTGTGATGCTGCCAGGTAAAGGTTGGGCGGAGGGTGTTAACGGTTGCGTCGTTTTTGGGTGC
>JAHIZU010000029.1 GCA_018814265.1 Candidatus Margulisiibacteriota bacterium
CAGTCATCTTCCGATAAAAAGGCTTAGTTAACGGCAGGTCAGTAACAACATAGCAAGCCATTGGTTTAAGCCCAGTTTTTTTTGCTGCTCTAAAGAATGCCCTGTTTTCAAAATCAATGCCAATAATGCCTTTTTTCTTAAGCGCTAACATTCTCGCTTTTGTCTCTTCATGAATAGAACCAACGGAATAAATATATTTTGCTCTGCCGGCAATGACTGTGTCGCCAACTTTCAAACCCTTATCCAGTCCCCCGATCGCTCCGATAAAAACGAGCTCACAACACTTGGTCAATTTAAGCAGCTGGACAATATCAGCTACCGCGCTCTGAGTCATCGGAGCCTTGACAAATGTCAGACGCTTAAAATTCGCCACATGATAACTGAGGATTGACTTATAATGTTTGCCCTGCTCACCCGTGATCTTTTCAAATTGTTTTGGAAAAACAATCGGGGAAATAATTACTCTTTTCCTGACAGCAGAAGGATTGATCCCAAAAAAGGCCTTAAAATATTCTTTCCTCATCCCAATTTTTTCCTTAACATCAATTTTTCTTTTATGCCCCTCTCCATTGAAAAATGTAGAGGGG
Organism: Candidatus Margulisiibacteriota bacterium; assembly: GCA_018814265.1. Lineage (GTDB taxonomy): Bacteria > Margulisbacteria > WOR-1 > O2-12-FULL-45-9 > O2-12-FULL-45-9 > JAHIZU01. The sequence goes on from JAHIZU010000029.1 coordinate 588, forward strand.
TGCTAATCACAAAGTAATCAATTAATCTAAAAACCGGGGTGAGGATCACACCCTCTTGTGCTTCCACTTACCCACCTGGAACCAGCTGATCGTCATGACAGCCTGCGAAAGATAAGCGATCAGTATCGCCAGCCAGATACCGGTCAGGCCAAGCGAGGTAAAACGCGCCAGAAAAAAAGCCAGCGGGATCTGAATGACCCACAAAGTGATAAAGGTGATGACCAAAGGCGCGGTCGTATCCCCGGCGCCTGACATTGACCGGCCCAGGATCAGCGAAGGCGCGACAAATATCGTGCCCAGGGCAGCAATGCGCAGGAACTCAGAGCCTATCCTGACCACCTCAGGCTCAGTATTGAACATCATGACCAGATACGGCGCCGCAAAAAGGAACATCAAACACATAAAGAACATGAAAACGGTGTAGTAGCCTGCCGCGGTCCAGGCGGACAAAAAAGCCCGGTCCAGCTGTTTGGCTCCCAGGTTCTGGCCGACCAGCGTGGCTGCGGACATACCCAGGGCAAAACCCGGCATCATGGCGATCATCCATAATTCCAGGCCCACACCGTAAGCAGCGACTGCAAAAGTGCCAAAGCTAGCCACCACTGAGATCAAAACAATGCCGACCGCGCCGCGCAAGGTCATCTGGATCGAGGCTGGAAAACCGATCAGCAGAATTGAGCGAATGGCCTCCCAATCGATCTTAAAATATTCCACCTTGACATGGATGCGCGAGCGGCCGCGCAGCAGGACCTCTAAAGCCACCAGAGAACCAAGGGCACGAGAAATGACCGTGGCCAGGGCCGCGCCATTAACACCCCAACCCAGCCAGAAGATCATGATCGGATCAAGGACAATGTTCAGGACCGTAGCACCCGCCAGGATAAGCATAGGAGTGACAGCGTCCCCGGCGCCCTGCAAAATAGCAGAGATGAGGAAGCCGTAGAACATGACGATCACGCCAAGAAAAGTAATGCGCAAGTAGCTGGTGCCCAGCGCCACCACATCAGGCTGAGCGCCTAGAACTTCCAGTAACCAGGGAGAAACATAGTAGCCGATCACCGCAAAGATGATCGAACCAAAAAAGCCCAGGATCAACGACTGCATGGCCACGTTATCAGCCTTGTCCTTGTTCTTTTCACCGATCGCCCGGGCAACCTTGGCAGTTGTGCCCACACCAATGCCGATCATCACGAACATGACCACCATGATGATCTGGCCGCTCATGGCCACGGCTGCCAGCGCGGACGCACCCAGCCTGCCGACCCAGATCATATCGACCACGTTAAAAGCGGTTTGCAGAACATTGCTGACGATCATGGGCACGGCCAAAAGAAAAAGCCCTTTGGTAATCGATAAGGTCGTCAAATCTCGTTCTTTTTGAAAGGTCTGAAAAAGTTTCTTTATCATTTTGACACCTATGATATAATAACACACAGAATGCGATCAATCATAGTGGTTCTATTAGTGGTATTTTTGTTCGCGCAACAGGTATCCGCATTTCCATCAAAAGAATTAAAGGAACTCTGGGATATTCCTCTCTACCAAATCGGCTACGACATCATCAAATCATATAAACAGGGTAATATTCAGGTCGAAGAGATCTATTATGAAAGCCGCAAATACAAAGAAAACCCTGTTAAGATCTTTGCCTATTATTGTTATCCAGCTGGGAAACGCAATCTGCCGGCGATCCTCATCTCCCACGGCGGAGGCGGGTCAGCCAACCTTAGAGGGACAATAAATTGGGCCAAACGTGGTTACGCGGTTCTGACCCTTGATCTGCCTGGCAAGGGGCATCAAAGATGGGAATCTCGATCCAGCGGACCGGATATGGATGTGCCAATCCTTTTGCGCACCACGCCAAAGCCAGAGCTAAATTACCTGGTGCACGCGGTCGCGGCTGTACGCAACGGCATTACCTTCCTGACCCAGCGAGAGGAAGTTGACCCTAATCGTATTGGCATGATCGGCCTTTCCTGGGGCGGAGTTATCACTCTGCTAACCAATGGGCAGGATAAGCGACTAAAAGCCGCGATCAATGTTTTTGGCGCTGGGTACATTCCCGAAGGCAGCACCTGGCAAGACCGCTTTGACGTAAAATCAAAAAAAGAACTGGAAGAGTGGTATTCCCTGATCGACCCGTCCAATTTTCTCAAAACCCAACACGCGCCGATCCTTTTTATGACCGGGACAAACGATCATTGCTATTATCTGCCCACTTTCCAAAAAAGCTACGCGGAAGTTACTGCGCCCAAGAAACTCGTTTTAATCCCTAATCTCAGGCATCGCTTCATGCCTTATATGCAGCAAATCGCCTGGAACTGGTTTGATAACAAGCTTAAGACCGGAGGAAGTTTTCCTTTTGTTTCAGTACAGTCGATCTTTAAGAAAGGTGATAACAAAATAATTGTGCCGGTGGTCGCTTCCGCAGCCAGCAGCATCAAAAACGCCACCTTATATTATGCTGTTGGCCAACCCAACCGCTGGACCAAGCTGGAATGGAAAAGCCTGGAGAGTTATCTTGAGGATGGCATCTATTACTTTGGCATACCGACTAAGCTGGTTCAGCCGGATATGATGTTTTATGTCAGCATCAAAGACAGCAAAGGCTCCGTGGCTTCCACGCCAATTCGCTCGATCTTTAAGGTCCGTTTACGCGAGGGAGAAGACACTTATGCCATGTCCTCACCCATCCAGAAGATCAATGTCCACGAGCCGCCGCTGCAAGTGATGGGAATGAACCGTGTCCCGGAAATAATTAAGCTCTTCTTTTCGGAGCAGAACCGCTCTTATGAATTGATCCTGCCAAAGAAAAACTCTTAGAATAAAAGGAGGTGACACATGGCTGAACAAAACGAAGAATTCAAAGTTTCCGGTAAAGAACTGCAAAAGAAGGTCAAAGACCTGCTGCACGAAGGCAATATCCGCAAGATCACCATTAAGGATAAGGAAGGCAATGTTATCCTGGCGATCCCTTTGACGCTTGGTGTGATTGGCGCGGTGATCGCCCCGATCCTGGCCGCGGTTGGCGCGGTAGCCGCACTGCTGACCGAGTGCACTATCTCTGTCGAGCGCAAAGAAAAA
>JAHIZU010000210.1 GCA_018814265.1 Candidatus Margulisiibacteriota bacterium
CGGCGCCCGGCCAATAACCTGGGCCGGCAAAAGGTTGTAACCATATGGGTTATTCTGCTCAAAGCCCAGTCTGCTCCTCAGGCGTTCATTTTCATTTTTCAACTCGTCAAACAACAGCAGTTTCGCTTTTAAAGCAGCGAGCTCATTTTGCGCCTCGGAATTTTGCCTGGACAGATCACGCAAGCCAGCCACTGAAATAGGAATATTGATCAAGGTCCGCCAGCCCGTGGCCGCGGCAAATTGGAAAGGATAGATCGCAGCCTGCAGCACAGATCTTACCCCTAAAGGATTACGCAGGCCGGAAAAGGAAAAGAGAATGGCCAGGAGGATTAAAACAACCGCCAGGATATATGATCTTCTTTTTCGATATGAACGAAAACGGCTCACTGAGAAGTTCGTTTAGGCATTATCAACACTTTTTTAAGCGTGTCGATCTCTTCCAATATTTTCCCGGTTCCGTAAGCCACGCAGGAGATCGGATCGTCAACCACGTAAACTGACATGTCCGTTTCCTGGGCAAGATATTTATCCAAACCGCGCAGCAGTGATCCGCCGCCAGCCATCACGATCCCGCGATCCATGATATCAGCCGCCAGCTCCGGCGGGGTTTTTTCCAGGGTCATCCGGACAGCGTCAACTACAGTTGAAACAGGATCTGATAGAGCGTCCCGGATCTCTGAAGATGTTAAAGTCAAAGTCTTGGGCAGACCGGTAACCAGATCTCGGCCCCGGACCTCAATGGTTCTTTCTTCAGACAGCGGATAAGCTGAGCCAATATCGATCTTGATCTGTTCAGCTGTGCGCTCGCCAATTAAAAGATTATAATTCTTGCGGCAATGAGCCACGATCGCTTCATCCATTTCATCGCCAGCCACGCGGATCGACTTTGAGACAACTATTCCGCCCAAAGCCAGTACCGCAACTTCGGTGGTACCACCGCCAATATCAACGATCATGCTGCCCTGCGCTTCTGAGACCGGCAGATTAGCGCCAATGGCCGCGGCCATTGGCTCTTCTACCAGATAAGCTTCTCTGGCGCCGGCATGAAGAGCTGCATCCAATACCGCGCGTTTTTCCACGCCGGTGATCCCTGAAGGAACACCAACAACGATCCGCGGTCTGACAAACGCGGAACGGTTGTGGGATTTATTGATAAAGTGGCGCAGCATCGTTTCCGTGATCTCAAAATCAGCGATCACGCCATCACGCATTGGTCTAACAGCCACAATATTGGCAGGGGTCCTGCCCAGCATGCCCTTGGCTTCATTGCCAATCGCTAGAGCGCGGCCACTATCTTTGTCAATCGCCACCACAGAAGGCTCACAAAGGATAATCCCTTCGCCCCTGGCAAAAACCAGGGTAGTCGCGGTTCCTAGATCAATTCCCAGATCCCGTGAAAAATGCCCGAATACCATATCATAAAGTCCCATTTATAAACCTCCTTAGATTCTTACTCGTAAATAATTCCTGAGTCAAACCCTTTAGCTTTCAAAGAGGTCTGTAACTCTTGCGCCCATGATTTTCCCCGATAAGCGCCCACCTGGACCCGCCAGCCCTGACTGACTTTTCTAACAAATGTCTCAAACCCTGCCGCACGAAGCTGCTCAACCTGGGAATTAGCACTTTGCTTATCAGCAAAAACGCCAGCCTGAACCTTATAATACTTTCCGGAGGGAGCAGCCGCTGCAGTGCTCTTTTTTCCAACTTTTGGTTTATGGACTACTGGTGCGGATTTTTCTTCTTGAACGTCCGCGGCCTCTGGTTCTGCCGCTTCCTCACTGATTTTATCAAGCTCTTGTAAATGGGCAATTGAAGTTGGCGGCTCAGGGATCGACACAGCGATCTTTTCCAGGGACTGTTTCTTGACCGGCATCAACAATTTTTTACCCAAGCTAAAACTTACCCAGAAACTGCCGGCAATAACTCCTACCAGCAGAAAAAGGATCAGCAGGTTCTTGATCAATACCAGGAATCTGTTCGGCCGAGGAATATCATGCAAAAGCTGAGAATCCTCTATCGGCTCCTGTGCCGGCTGCTGATTTAAATCATGGCTGGGATTTTGGTTTAAGTTTTCCACTGCACATTATTGTACTATGCTAACTCAAAAGCGTCAAGGTTTTCAAATTATCTAATTGAACAACTTTCCTTACATATGATATACTTCACAATTATGATCATTGGCATCGATCTCGGCGGAACAAAAATAGCCGGC
>JAHIZU010000211.1 GCA_018814265.1 Candidatus Margulisiibacteriota bacterium
CTGCTCTACCATTGAGCTACTGGCGCCTGAACTAACTAACAACACGGTCCGCCTTCGGCGAACCTACAACTAACAACTGACAACAAGAAATCATTTTATCTTATTTCTCGTCATAATTCAAGTATCCAAGAAATCATTTGACGAAAAGCAGAAAAGGGATTATTCTATTTGGCAGAGGTGTTGAAAATGAAAAATATTCTGATTACTTTATGTTTAGCTTTTTGTCTTTTTCTGGTTATTTTAACAGTTGGTTGCGAGGAGGTTGTTCAGGTCCCAACCACAACAACCACGACAGCTACAACAACCACCACCAATATTGTGCCTTTCCCTTCAAAAAGTGTAGTTTTCCAGCTATCTGACCTGAGCTCATCTTCAAGCTCCATGATCTTTGCCCAATCTAGAAATCGTAATCGCGAATTAGTGGTCAATGCCTATGCCCAGGCTGGCATTGATCTGGGGTATTTTGATGGGTTTGATCCAGTGCTTAGCACTTTTAGAAATCAAACCTTAACTACTATTGCGAGTAATGAATTCACTTTTGTCAGTACTTACGGGGCTGGCGCGACTGGCATCCCTTTTAAGGGCCATGTCGAATACCAGGCTGCCAATAATAAATACCTTGTCCAGGTTTGGGGCATTAGGCCAGGCGAAAGCGCTTATCGCCGCTGGCTTTATGGTGATTTTGTCAGCTCGCTGGAGGGCAGCATTATTATTGATCCGTATGTAATGTGGACTTCCACCCATAATTATCCCATGACCATCAAATTTGCCTATGACGCGACCCAGACCGGGACCAAAATTTGCACGGGTGGAGCAACTGGCAAATGGAGCGCTTCTTCTGAGGTGGTTGGCTCAAGTTATTTTTACTGTGTAGAGGATAATTCTGACCCAAGCAATACGATAGTAATATTTAAAATGTATCAGGAGAGGACAAATGAAGCTACTGGTATAAGTATTCTTGATAAGCTTTATGGTAAATTTAACAGGGATACGAAACAATTATACGGCAGGGGCTGGAATGATGGTTATCCTTCTGATGATTTTGATTCAGGATATTTATACGTGAATACCGAGACCTACGCGACCATCGAGACGGCGGTGCCAGCTGATCTCAACATTAGCAGCCTGGCTTTTCCTACAACGCCAGAGGCAAGTTCTGCGGCATGGCCCGCGACGTCTGCTTTCCCAGCCACGCCTACATTTTAGATGCCAGATAGATCAGTTTATATTAGAAGAAGGATCGTCCTGGCTGTTATTTTTGCGCTGCTGGTTTGGGGCATTATTTGGACACTTAACAAAAGTATCAGCTGGGTGCAAAACCGGATCAAGTATTCCAGGATCAGGGTGGTTGAGGGTCGGCTGGCGCCGGGGCAGGTGCTTTTCGATTCTCTTTTGGATAACAAGGTCAGCCGCGAAGCGGCTAATGAGCTGCTAGCTTCTTTGGGCAAGGTCCTTAATCTGAACAAGCTTCAGGTCAGGGATGAATACCGGTTCTTTCTTACTGAGAGCGGCCAGATCGAAAAGTTTATCTACGGAAAATCTCCGATTGACCAGTATTTTGTTGTCCGCGGTGAGTCTGGCAAGCTGCGCGCTTTTAAACCAGCGATCTTTCTGGATAAAGAGCTGCTGGCCAAGGAATTTACCATTAAATCATCACTCTTTGCGGCCATGCTCAAAGAAAAAGAAGAGGATGCCTTGGCCTTTAAGTTTGTTGACGTCTTTGCCTGGGATATTGATTTCTATACTTATCCGAGGGTAGGGGATAAGATCAAGATCTACTTTGAAAAATATCTCAAAGATGGCAAATTAGTCAAATACGGCCAGGTCTTGGCTGCCCAGTATAAAGGCAGAGAAACGTTTAACGCGGTTTATTTTACACCCAAGGATAATTATGCTGGTTTTTACGCGCTGGACGGCAAACCAGCTGAGAAGATGTTCTTAAAGTCGCCGCTCAAGTTCACTGGCCGGATAACTTCCTACTTTGGCCGGCGGACAGATCCTATTACTAGCCGCCACGGCACCCACCGGGGTGTTGATTTCGCCGCTTATTACGGCGCGCCGGTCGTGTCTACTTCGGATGGCCTGGTTACTTTTACCGGCTGGCAAGGGGCTTACGGCCGGATGGTTTCGGTAAGGCATGCCAATGGCTATGAAACGCGATACGGGCATAATTCAAGGATTCTGGTTAGGCGGGGACAAAAGGTCAGTCAGGGCCAGATCATTGCCAAGGTTGGCAGCACGGGCAGGTCAACCGGCCCGCATGTTCATTATGAGATAAGGACCAGAGGAACTGTGATGAATCCTTTAAGCTTTAATCAGCCCAGGAGAAAACCGCTTAAGGGGAATGATCTAGCCAACTTCAAAGCTTATTCCAAAAAGATCTGGAAGAATATTGAGGAATTAAGCATCTAAATCAAGTGGCGGAAATGGGATTGACTCTTCTGCCTGCCAATGCAAGAATATGTTTCGTGATGTCAGAACGTCGTGTTTTTGATACTTCATTCCTGGCTTTACTCTTGACCAATCTCATGGTGATCGCCCTTGCTTTGCATGAGCGCTGGGATCCTTTGGAGGCGATGTGGGTCTACTGGTGCCAGAGCGTAATCATCGGCTTCTTCAATGTGTTGCGGATACTATTGCTCAAGGAGGAGGGCTTGCAGCCCGGGGCCAAGGTGGTGGCCGCCTGGTTCTTTTGCCTGCATTACGGCGGTTTTCACGCCGGCTATCTGGTCTTTTTGCTGAGCGATACCCCGTCCGCAGTGATCTCTGTGCCGGCTATCGCGCTAAGCGCGTTAATTTTCCTGGCCAACCATTGCTATTCATTCTATCATTACCGGCGGCAGACTGAGCCTAAACATGATCTGGCCCGGCTGCTCTTTTTTCCTTATGCCAGGATCCTGCCCATGCATTTGACCATCATTTTCGGCGGCTTCTTTGTCGGTCTAACAGCTGTTTCAGCGACCTTGATCCTTTTCATGCTGCTCAAAACAGCTGCGGACCTAGCGATGCATGTGGTGGAGCACGGGGAGGGGAAGGTTAAAATTTAAAAGCGGGAGACCGGACTCGAACCGGCGACATCCACCTTGGAAGGGTGGCGCTCTACCAACTGAGCTACTCCCGCATGCGAATTCTTATTATACCTAAGACTATTCGTGGATGCAAGATCCGTATAATTCGCGGCCCCACACCCCGCTCGGAGCGATTTTTGTTGACATAGAGCTAACTCCGCGGTAAACTATATGCGGATAGGTGAATATAGTGAAGGAAA
>JAHIZU010000212.1 GCA_018814265.1 Candidatus Margulisiibacteriota bacterium
CTCCGTAACACCCACTACGGCTATGCCGTTTCGTTTTTCGCGTAGCAGGTCGTATTTTTTCAAAACAGGGGCTGAGATTTTTTTTGCTTTAGTTATACGCTCTTTTTCTATTTTTTCTTTTTTCTTGTTTAATTCTGCTGCTTGTTTTTCGACCTTTTTGGTTTCTTGACCAAGCAATTTTTCTTCTGAGGTGCAAACATTGGCTTCTTCTTCCAGTTTGCTTTTGTATTTTTCGACTTGTTCCATCAGTTGGACAATGTCATCTTCCCGCCGTGTATTGGCTTTTTTGCCATCTTCTGTTTCTTTGAGAAGGCTTTGGTATTCACGGTTTGTCTGGACATTCATCAATTTTGTCTGCCGATCTTTGATGCGGCTTAATTCATCTTCAAGCTCGGCCTCTAATTCGCGTCGGCGACTTTCGCTGGCAGCTATTTTATCTTCCAATTTAGCAATTGTAACTTTGCGTTCTTCGATAGCCGTTTGCCGTTTTTCAATGTCGGCATTTCCAGCGATCATGTCACCATCCAGCTTGCTGATCTGAAGATCAATAGCCTGTAAAGCTCTTAGTTGCGTAATATCCTCTTTCAATTCCATCTCCTTAGCCTATGTATTTTATTGAATAACAATAGAGTCATTAATCTTTGCGCAATAGCGAAAGGGGTTAACTTGTTTTGTGGTTTGTATGATCTTTGTTGCAAAATTTTTGGCGGTAAAAGCCTTTTGCAAAGCCTCTGCAAAAGCCGGTACAATTACATTTTCAGTTGAAAAGTGGCCGGCATCAAGCATGCAAAAGTCGTTTGCTTCTGCCCATCTGGCGACATTATGTTTTATTTCGCTCGTAATATACACTTGAGCCCCCAGATTAAAAGCCGTCTCAGCAAGGTCTGAGCCGCTGCCGCCGCAAACTGCTGCGGTAGATATTTCTTCTGGCAGGTCTCCGACAATTTGGACTGCCTTTATATCTAAGGAACTCAGTAGCTGACTCATTAAACTTTTTCCATCGAGAGGGGGCGAGAAATGTCCGATTCTGCCCATTCCAAAAGGACTGGTATCTGTCTGAGCTTCATGAGTAGTATTTTTTGAGGGATAGAGCGGCTGCAAATCGGTAAGTCCTAGCTTGGTTGCCAGGATGTCATTTACACCGCCTGAAACGATGTCCAGATTCGTATGGCATCCTACAACGGCGATATTGTTTTTTAAGGCTTTTTTCAAGATGCGACCGAATGGTTGGTCGGTGCGTATGGTGGTAATTGGATTAAATATGAGAGGATGGTGGGTGATAATCGTGTTTATGCCGGAAGTAATGGCCTCATCAAGGAGGTCTTCGGTGGGATCAAGGGCGATGAGGATGCCGGAAATTTCCTGGTTTGGGTCTCCCAGCATGAGGCCTACATTGTCCCACGATTCTGCCAGAGAAAACGAAGCAATTTCATCCAAAACAGAAAGCATGTCTTTTAATAGTACAGGCGAGTATGTCATCCTCTTTTGCCATTTTTTGCATCAATAAAGAAAAAAGGCGCTGACCTCTTGTGGTCGCACCTTTTTAACTCAAACCGGTATTGGTTGGTTTTTTTCGATAACGTGTAATTGGTTTTTTTTTATTTTTACAGTAAATCAAAAACATTACCTGAATATATCTAAAACTTTGGTGGGCCTACCTGGACTCGAACCAGGGACCGACCGGTTATGAGCCGGTGGCTCTAGCCAACTGAGCTATAGGCCCATACGCATTTAGCAGAGCCTGTTAAATATATCTGGGAAATTTAGTTTGTCAACAAATAATCGCATTGGAATTGGCTGAGGGTTGAAGAATATAAACCCCTGAGACTTTTCAGACCCAGGGGTTTGATGAAAGAAACGCTTCTTTTAAATGCGAAAAAATGGGTTAGGGCAAAACAGAGGTTCTGAAGGTGTCAAATCCTACGCGATCGATAAACCTGCCAAGGCGTTCGCCTTTTTTGCCCTTCTTTTTAAAATAATTCATGATATTTTCACTGGTTTGAAGTGCCCCTTCTGTCGTGAGATTTTCGGTAAGCACTTCGGCAAGACGTGGGCGTGAGGCAGCGTTTCCGCCAACCAAAACTGTCCAGCCTTTGGCTTTTCCAATAAAGCCCATATCTTTAATGGAGCTTTCGCCGCACTGATTAGGGCAGCCGGAAACGCCCATTTTGAATTTGCCTGGCAGTTGGAGGCCATGATAGCGTTTATCGAGTTCTGTGCCAAGTTCAAGAGAATTTTGCTGACCAAGCCTGCAAAGGGTGTTGCCAGGGCAACATTTTATGCTGCGAACGCAGAGGCCTACTGCTGCACCGGGGCTCATTCCCAAGTCTGCCCAAGCGTTGTCAATATCTTCCTCTTTGAGTCCGACTATAGCTATTCTGGCAGCACTGGTAATTTTAAGGGCCGCAGTTTTGTATTTGTCTGCCACGTCGGCAATTTTTCGCAATTGTTCCGGGGTGATCAAGCCAAGGGGCAAATGAGGCACAATGGCGTATGTTTCCTTATCCCTTTGTAGAACAGCTCCTTTCTCTCCGTCTTTAATCATATTGTCCTCCCGTGTTAATTTTATTAAAATTTAAAAAAGGCTAAAGTTGGCTCTTTAGTGATTAATGCGTTTTATTGTAAAAATAAATATTTCGTCTAATTTGTCCTTGATTTAAGTCAAGAAGAACTATTTTTGTAATATTTACTGTGCTGGGTACATTCTGTAAATTTAGTAAAGTTGGCTGCACATGTGAACACGAACAGCGAGCGCATGTAATTTGTAATAAAAGTACCTTACATGCGGAGAGCTTTAATGCCTTTCGCTAAATTAAGTGTTTCTTCGGAAAAGTCAATGTTCGTAATGTTTGAAAGGGAATTGTGGGCGTGGATTTTGGGGCTGATAATTTAAAAATGCTCAGGTTGGGTTGTTTATGTTTAGATTGCACAACAGGATGAGCGCTATAAGAGCTTTGATATATCAGGAAAGGCGTGGTTATTCTTTCTTCTTTGGGTTATTAACTACGATTGTAGTTGGCTGGTCATTTTGACAAGAAAAGTTTTACCTAAATCTTGCATGGTGAATTTTAAAAAGGAAAATAAAAATTGAAGTTTCAGGCAGTTAATGCGTTTATGCGTAAAATGGTTATTTGCGAATTCTATGAAGTTTTTAACGAATAATTTTTCAAAATTCACTCCCCTTCGGGAACGGCATGGGCACCGCATCTTCCCGGCAGCAGGCGCATCGCATAGATTAATATTGCTCTTCGCCTGTTGCCGGGAATCTAACGCACCCATGATGTTTGCAAAATTCAGGTTTTATTAAATTTGGGACCGCTTTGATGGATATAAATTTTTCTTTTTTCCAATTATTGTTTTTTATTGCAGGGACTCTGGTTGGAGGGTGGGTGGTATGGGTTTGGCTGCGTGGAAAGATTGAAAATGCTCGGAATTTTGCCGAATCATCAAGTAAAGCAGGGCAGGCGGTTCTTGAAGAAAGAATTTTGGCGCGTGATGCGCAGGTAGAAGAGTTAAAAAGTGCGGTGCACCACACGAGTAGTGAAACAACCCGGTTGCATGGGGAGAATATGGCGCTTCAGGCCAAGATAAGTGCGCTTGATGGCCGGCTTCTAGAGGAGCGCCAGATAATTGAAGAGAAGCAGAGTTTGCTGCTCGAAGCGCGCAAGGAACTATCCGATTCATTTAAAGTTCTTTCTGCGGAAATTTTTCAAAGCAGTAGCCAGTCTTTTTTGGATTTAGCCAATGCGACGCTTGGCAAGTACCAGGAGAAGGCAAAAAACGACCTTGAATCACGCAAGCAGTCAATTCATGAATTGGTTAAACCACTGCAAGAGTCATTAAAAAAAGTTGATGAGCAGATCCGACAAGTAGAGAAAGAGCGTATAGAGGCTTACTCCGGCCTTACCGAGCAAGTCAAATCTTTGGCAACCACCCAGGCGAAATTGCACGGGGAGACAGCAAATTTGGTGAAGGCCCTGAGGACACCATCGGTGCGTGGTCGTTGGGGTGAGATCCAGCTGCGGCGTGTGGTTGAGATGGCCGGCATGCTTGAGCATTGTGATTTTGTTCAACAGGAAACAGTTGATACCGGAGAGGGACGGTTGCGTCCTGATCTTGTTGTTAAATTGCCCAATGATAAAAATATTGTGGTGGATTCTAAGGTTGCCCTTTCCGCATATCTTGAGGCATTAGAGTCCCCTGATGATCAGCAGCGACAGGAGAAATTAAAGGAGCATGCCAGGCAAATACGAACTCATCTGACTCAGCTTGCCAGTAAAGGATATTGGGAACAATTTCAGCCTTCTCCTGAGTTTGTGGTTTTATTTCTGCCTGGGGAAAATTTTTTCAGCGCGGCTTTAGAGCAAGATCCTGAGTTGATAGAGTTCGGTGTGAATCAGCGGGTAATTTTGGCAACTCCTACAACATTAATTGCATTGTTGAGAGCAGTTTCGTATGGATGGAGGCAGGAGCGTATTGCTGAACATGCGCAGGTTATAGGGGAGTTGGGAAGAACTCTTTATGATCGTCTCGGGACCTTGGCTAAGCATTTTATTGATCTTCGTAGAGGGCTTGACAGAGCCGTGGAATCATATAATAAAACAGTTGGTTCGTTTGAGGGGCGTGTGATGGTCACCGCTCGTCGGTTTAAGGATATTGATCCATCATTAGCTAATGATATTGATACACTGGAGATGGTTAGCACGGCAACCAGGACTCCCCAAGCAGATAGTGGCGAAGAAGTTGACGAGTTGAATACGGCAGAGTTGGAAGATTAATGTGATGCTGGGTGGAGACTTTTCAATTCTTTATCAAGTTTTGCTTGATAGATGACCGCCCCTTTCTTATAATCTTCAATTTACTTATTAAAAATAAACGGAAGTTTATATAATTTTGCCTGACTAACCCAAAGTGTAATGAGGAGATTGGTAAAAATGAAATTAGGTATAAATGGCCTGGGACGTATCGGTAAGCTGTCGGTTTGGCACCATGTGTCAAGGAAACATTTTTCCGAGATCGTCGTTAATTTAGGTCGTGAAGTTGGGACCGGTCTTCAGGATATAGCCGCTGCTATTGACCGGGACAGTACTTACGGACGACTTGGTATGTACCTGCACGGTTGCAAGGTC
>JAHIZU010000213.1 GCA_018814265.1 Candidatus Margulisiibacteriota bacterium
CATTGCTTCGGATTTTACGGTGGCGAAGCTGGTTTATAAAACTATAGGTTATATTTCCGCGAAAAGTTAATTCTTACCCTCACCCTAATTAATTCTAAATTTCTAACATGTGGTTTCAGGTCCCTCTCCCAGAGGGAGAAGGGTATGAAGGAAAAAGTTAGCATTAATCTACAAGTTGGGATGAGGGTTATAGACTTGCGATCGCCCGCTCAATTCTCTCTTCAACTTTCTTTTTCCCCAAAATTTCCACCACATCATACATTGGCGGAGATTGAAGAGTGCCGGTTAAGGCCAGGCGGCAGGGGTGGATGATCATTCCCAGTTTTAAATCCATTTCTTGGGCCAGACCTTTAAAAACCGGTTCGATTTTATCTTTAGTAAAAGGTTCAACCTTAGCCAATCTTTCCTTTAGTGTTTCCATGATCTTTTTGGCATTCACGGTTTTAAAGTGTTTTTCTAGTGCTTTTTGATCATATTCAAAATCATCAGTGAAGAAAAATTTTGACAGCGGGACAATCTCAGGGATAAGCGTCAAGCGATCGTGAAAGGCTAAGACCACCTTCTTAATATATTCCAGATCATGGTTGCCGTAAGCTTCGATCAACAAGGGCTCGCAAAGATCAATTAATCTTTCCGGAAGAATTTCCCTGATATATTTGCCGTTTAACCAATTGAGTTTGTCCGTGTCAAAGATCGCGGAGCTCTTGGAAACGCCTTTAAGTGAAAATTTCTCGATCAATTCTTCCCGGCTGAAAATTTCCTGATCGCCGTGGGCCCAGCCTAGCCGGGCAATATAGTTAAGCACCGCCTCGGGCAGGTAGCCGATGTCACTATAGGCTATGACCGAAGTTGCTCCGTGCCGTTTTGATAATCTGGCTTTATCTTTGCCTAAGATCATTGGGATATGGGCAAATTTGGGCGGCTGCCAGCCAAAGGCCAGATAAAGCAATATCTGCCGCGGGGTGTTGGAAAGATGGTCGTCGCCACGGATAACGTGGGTGATCTCCATGGTATGGTCATCAATTACACAGGCAAAGTTGTAAGTCGGGAATCCGTCTGATTTCTGGATAACAAAATCGTCTAGCAGCTCATTTTTAAAAACCACTTCCCCGCGAATCAGGTCTGATACTATAGTATCGCCAGTGGGCGGCAAGAGGAAGCGGACAACTTTGCGTTTGCCACTTTCTGCAAGCTGCTTTATTTCAGCTTCCGCGAGTTTGCGGCAGGTGCCGTCATAGCGGGGCGCTTCTTTGCGCGCCGCTGCTTCTTGGCGTTTCTTTTCCAGCTCTTCTGGCGAACAGAAGCAATAATAGGCCTTGCCTTCTTTTAGGAGTTGATCAATATGTTTCTGATGGATCTCAAGTCTTTCTGTTTGATAATAAGGGCCCAGGGGGCCATCCACATTGGGGCCTTCATCCCAATCCAGGCCAAGCCATTCTAAACCATGAAAGATCGCCCGGTTGGCTTCCAGGGTTGAGCGCTGCTGGTCAGTATCTTCAATGCGCAGGATAAATTTGCCGCCCAGTTTGCGGGCAAACAGCCAGTTGAACAGGGCAGTGCGGGCCCCGCCGATGTGTAATGCCCCAGTTGGACTTGGTGCGAAGCGAACTCGAACAGTCATTTGTTTTCTCCTCTTTGTAAGTATATAATACAACATTATGTCCAGGCTATTCAATTGTTTCCTTGTTTTTCTTTTACTTATTTCCCCTTGTCTGGCCCAGAGTATTGAAGATTATGCTCTCAGGCGCGGCATTGGTGTGCGGGCAGACGGCATGGGGGGCGCTTATACGGCGATCGCGGATGACGCCAGCGCGGTTTTTTACAATCCAGCTGCTTTGGCTAAACCCGGCTTTGCTTATACTTTTGGCAATCCGGATACAGAGCAAAAAAACATTACCGGCACTTTTGAGCTTTTAAAACTGGGCTATGTTGGCTACGGCAGCTGGAAGACCGAACTCGGGACTGATGAAGTATCTGTCACCGCGGTTGGCTTTGGCAACCGCAGCGGCTGGCTAAGCTGGGGCCTGACTTATAAAGGTGTTGGTTGGGATATTGGCGGGACTCCGGCTGAAGGCTGGTCATCAGATATCGGCTTTCTGATGCGCATAACACCTCAGTTTGATGTTGGAATAGTGGCCCAGGACCTTTTTACGAGTAAAAATTCGCTGATGCCGGCTGGCGGCAGGCTGGGAATTGGTTTTCACCCGTTTGGTAAAATGTTAGTTTTAGCTGCTGACCTTGAGTTCAATCAAACCCCGCAAAGATACGGTCATTTTGGCATAGAAACAAACGTTGCCAAAGGGCTTGCTATTCGGGGCGGTATAGACAGAGGCGAGCCCACAGCCGGCTTAACACTTGATCTGGCTTTGTTTTCTTTTGATTATGCTTCACGGTTCAGCGCCAGCGGCCAGGCTTCCCATCGTTTTGAAGCTGGGATAAAAGTTATTCCAAGCCGCATCCGGCCTTTTTCCATTATCAAACCCAAAGAGTACGCTTTAATTGATGTTAGCGGAGCGATCAAAGGCGGCCGCACAGAATATAGTTTTCTGGGCGGGTTGCGGCCGGGACTTGATTCGATCTTGTCAGAGATAAGACTGGCGGCCAAGGACAGCTCCATTGACGGTATTATGCTGCGGGTCGGCGGCTTTGGCGGCGGTCTCGGGGGCATGGCCATTGTTCAGGAAATCAGAGCGGAATTGAAGATCGCCAGAGATAAAGGCAAAAAGATCGTGGCTTATATTGAAGGCGGCGCTTTGGGCGATGAATATTATTTGGCAGCCTTTGCTGATAAGATCGTGGCCCCGCCGGGCGCGGCAATTGGCGGCTTTGGCAAGAGCGTTGAGATCCTGCGGATCAAAGGCGCCTTTAAAAAACTGGGCATAGAATGGCAGGTTTTTACCCAGGGTAAATATAAAGCTGCTTTTGATCCCTACCAGGACGAATTTACTCCAGAGCAGGAAGCCATGGTCAAAGATCTGGTCGCGGACCTTTATCGTCAAATGTTGACTGATATTTCCAAGGATCGACAGATGAGCCTGGAAGAGATCAAGGAGATCGGTGACGGGATGATCTTTCCCGCGCGCCTGGCGCAGCAAATGGGCTTGATTGATGATATTGGTTACTACAGGGATGCGCGCAAGCTGGCAGCCGAGATCTTGGGTGAGGAGAAGGAAGAGGCTCAGATCGTGGCGCCAAAGGAGATCCAGCCTGATGAAGCTTTCCTGGCCAGAGTTTTCGGTGTGGCCGTAATTGAGATCGATGGGGAGATTATTTCCGGGGTGGGAGGGGAGAACATTATCTTTGGCGGCCGCTATGTTGGCTCTGAGACGGTTGGCCGATATATTCGCAAGGCCAGCGATGATCTCTTTGTCAAAGCGATCATTTTAAGGATCGATAGCCCGGGAGGCGATGCCATTGCCTCAGGTGAGATTTACAAGGCAATTAAGTATGCCAAGGAAAAGAAGAAAGTTGTTATTGCTTCAATTGGCAGCATCGGCGCTTCTGGCGGCTATTATATTGCCGCGGCAGCGGACAAGATCGTGGCGGATAAATCCAGCATTACCGGCAGCATTGGGGTTGTTGGTCACCTGCCAATCTATAAAGACCTGCTAGAAAAATTTGATGCCCGGGCGGATGTGGTTAAGGAGGGCGAACACGCGGATATGTTCTCCGGCCTGCGCCAGCTCAGCTCGGTTGAAGTTTTTGCCATCGAACGGCTGCAAAAGGAAAGTTATGATGAGTTTATTAATGCAGTGGTTGAGGGCAGGGGCCTGGCAACAGCTGAAGTTGAGGCAGCGGCTCAAGGCAGGATCTATACTGGCAATCAGGCGCTGGACCTGAAGCTGATCGATCAATTAGGCAGTTTTTCCGACGCTGTTGACCTGGCAAAAGAGGAAGCCAAGATTGTTGGTGAACCCAGGCTGATCTTTTACCATGAACCAAGCTTGTACTTCTCTTTTGGTGAAGGGGTGGTGGAAAGCCTGGGGCTTAAGGCGTTGCCTCTTTTGTTGCCGCAACGTAATTGATATTTTCCGGATAAACCATATTTAACTTCTTTTTAGCGATCTGCTCGATCTCTGGTAAGTTTTCTTTTTTTGCCACTTGGCTGCCTAATAACCTGTTTTTGCTTTTGAGCTCAGAAAGTTTGGTCTTTAGATCAGTCACTTCATATTTCAAGCTGATGTTCTGGGTGTTGATATAAAGGTGAATGCCGGCCAGGACAACAAAAATTGTCAGAATAAAGACAGCCTTGCGGAAATTGAACCTCATATTATTTCTCCCGCTCTTAGTTTAGCACTCTTGGCGCGGGGATTGGAAGATATTTCATCTTCAGTTGCCCGCAGAGGTTTTTTTGTCAGGAGATTCATCTTACCGTCGGCTTTAGCGGCCCTGAAAGTTTGTTTAACGATCCGGTCTTCAAGCGAATGATATGAGATAACCACAATGCGGCCGCCTGGATTCAAGCAGTCTACGGCGTCATTTAACAAGGTTTTTAAACTATCTAATTCCTGGTTAATGAAAATTCGCAATGATTGAAAGATCCGGCTGACTGATTCCCGCTTTTTCCAGGTGGGGATGGCCTTTTCAATGATCTCCTTCAGTTGGAAGGTTGTCTTGATGTTGCTAGTTGCCCGTCCCACGACAATCGCCTTGGCGATCCTTTTGCTAAATCGCTCTTCCCCGTATTCTGAAAATATTTTTACCAGCTCTTCCTGGCCAAATTGATTAATGATCGTTTCTGCGGTCAATGCTAGTGACTGGTCCATCCTCATGTCGAGCGGGCCGTCTTCCCTGATACTAAAGCCTCGTGATGCCTGGTCGATCTGATAGGAAGAGACCCCGAGGTCAAGGAGAATCCCGTCAACTTTTTCTGTCAGGATTTTTTTTAGGTTCTTGAAATTGTCATGGACAAATTTGATATTTTTGTGGGCAGCCAATCGTTTTTTTGCTGCCTCGATTGCTTCCAGATCAGTATCAATCCCTAACACCTGGCCCCTAACCCCTAATCCCTTTAGAATTGCCTCAGCATGTCCGCCGCCGCCCAAAGTACAGTCCACATATGTTCCGCCTTCTTTGACATTAAGCAGATCGATCGATTCCTTGAGCAGGACAGGGATGTGGTGATAAGCATTATCTGACATAGGTTTCTTTATAATAAGAGCGGATCCGGAAACCTACGCCCAGGTCATCCGCGATCTTTTTGCAGGCTTTTTTGTCCACTACCGGCAGGTCAACCACACTGGCCTCAACTTCTGGAATATATTTTTTTGCTTCTTTGATAAACTCAATAACTGCGGCATAAGCTTCTTGACCATAATGGGACCGGCAGATCCGATCATAAAGCTCAGCATTTTCAGCGTCCAAAGAAATCGAGATGATATTTATCAATCCTTTTAGCTCTGGAAGAATATTTCTTCCCCAGAAAAGATTTGCTTGGCCGTTAGTGTCTATGCGAATTTTTGGTAATGTAGCGGAAGTCTTTAGACTTCCATATTTTTTTGGCGACCTAAAGGTCGCCGCTACATTTTTAACAACATCCAGCCGAATTAATGGCTCGCCATAGCCGCAAAAGACAATCTGTTGGTATTTTGTGGGATCACCAATAGCTTTGAGGATCTCTTGGGCTGAAGGTTCCTGTTCTAGCCAAAGGGCATATTTCTTATTAAAAAGCTTAGCTTTATTGCGGATGCAGAAGCTGCATTCATTGGTGCAGCGGTTGGTGATGTTGAGGTATAGGGAATCTCCAACAATATAGGAAATATCTTGCATTATAATGAAATTATAACATAAATAGGCCGAGAAAATGGCGCATGCCAGAAGCAATAGCAATAAGACAATATCAAGCTGTGCGAAGAGTAATGAGTGCTCTGCGTAGAGATAATCGGCTCCGAAGTCTAATTACTCGTGGTTCGGAATTGAACCTGCGTCGCCAAGCTATAAATTACCCCAGTCAAACCCGCGCTTTTCTAAAAAATCTCTTACGCCTTGAAAGCCTGGCAATCCCGATCAATAAGATTGTTGTGCCTAAAAGTTTGCCGGAGATACAAAACCGCGAAGTTTTTAAGCGTTTGGGCGAGATGGGATTTGTTTTTAGATTAATAGATAAAGATGGAGTTTTAGATTTACGCAGGGCAGGGCTTAAGCTGAAGCCGGGATATAGAGATCTTACTTTGGAGTTCGAAGAATATGGGGTTTTGGAAGAACTTCGAAGTTCATTCCACGGAGAAAATAGGGAAGTAATTCAAAATGACCTTGAGTTAAGCAATTTAACCCTTTATTACGACCTTTGGATGGTAAGGGTTTTGCTTTATCGGGCAGGGGAACAAAAATCAGCCGCACTGAAGGAAGAGAATCCCACTGCCTTTCATGAATCCAGGTCAATTGTAGCTACTATAGCAAAATTCTTAAGAGAAATGTCTACGGATTTCCCAACCCCAATT
The DNA here is from genome assembly GCA_018814265.1 of Candidatus Margulisiibacteriota bacterium. Classification (GTDB taxonomy): domain Bacteria; phylum Margulisbacteria; class WOR-1; order O2-12-FULL-45-9; family O2-12-FULL-45-9; genus JAHIZU01. The sequence goes on from JAHIZU010000213.1 coordinate 6,441, forward strand.
GTGGAATTCCGCCAGCGAATCAGCAAAGCAGCTGATTTGCTCGCGGACTTTAATAATCCTGCTGCTAACGCTGCGCTTGTCTCGCTAACTGCCAGACTTGAAGAAGAAATTGAAGCGCAGGAAGAAAAACGTGTGCGGCAGGAAAGGCATTCTGGCATACCTGCGCCTCAGAATCTCATTGAAGAAGAACTGGTTCGCCTAGCCCAGAGGCGCTATAAAATCTCCTTTTCTGAAGATGGGATTTGGGTTATTCCGCAAGGAGGTTTTCGTCAAATCGGGCCGGTGATGCAAAAAAAGATTATTGATCACCAGGTTGAATCAGAAAAAGTTATCAGGCGGGCGCAGCATATCCTGGATAGTATTACCGAGCAGATTTCAATCAATGGAAACTTTAGGGCCATGCTGGAAGGTTTTGCTCAAATTCTAAGATCTCCTGAAGCACGTGAGATTGATTACCCGCAGCTTATTTCAGGATTAGCCCAAAGCTTCTTAAATTACGAGAACGGGATTGTTCGGCCAAAGTTTAAAGTAAGGCTAATGCTTAAATTGGCATTAGAGCTGGTTAACACAGCTTCTAAAGCTAGGGACCAACAGTCAGAAAACCGCCTTTTAAAATTTGCCGGCATGATGCTCAGCATTTCATCTCGTGAACTGGTTAGGTTAAATACTAATTTAGGGCACCAGCTTAGGCTGATTGCTGCTAAGCAAGAGCTGCAAATGACAATTATTGCCCAGAACCTTGTTCGCGATACTGATTTGCGGACCTTGTCAGAATCTTTGCTGAATTCCTTAACCAATCGAAAAATAATGAATTCTGCCAGATTGGCAGGGGACTTGCGGCAATTAGCAGTTGAGGCCAGGGATTCATTAGAAGTTGATGAGCAAACTGAAGTAGGCATTCAACGTTGCAAGGGGAGAATAGAAAATTTAATTAGCCTGTTAGCCAAGGTAAGAAGGTTGATCCACGAAAAGGAAAGATCTCGAACGGATATAGAAAAGGCCAGGGAAAGACATAGGATAGAGTATCGCAGGCTGGCAGCTGGCGGGCAGCGCGAAGGGGTAACGCCCTTAAGAAACTTGGCCATTGAATATGCGCAGGAAAAACTAAGAGATATTCGCCATATTAATGAAGAGCTTAATTTTAGTGTAGCAAACGCGGCCAAAGAAGCCTTGCTTATCCAGCGTGATTTAGCTAACAAACACGCTGCAGAAGATGTGGACACCCAAGTTCAATTCTTGGCTGAGCACCAAGAGGTTTTTGAGCACATTGCTCGTATGGATATAGATTATTCTATGACCTATGGAACTCGCGGAGAGGAATTAGGCGAAGCGCACAGCTTTGATATCTGGAAATTGGATCTTAAGACTCGGCCAGGAGCTTAGCTAGTAATTTATTCGCCATTCCAGGATTAGCCCTGCCTTTTGAGGCTTTCATAACCTGACCAACCAAAAATCCGATCGTGGCTTTTTTGCCCTTTTTGTATTCTGCAACCGGGCCAGGATTGTGCTTTAAAACTTCCTTGATTATTTTAATGATTTCACCCTCGTCGCTTACTTGAGTCATGCCTGATTCTGCGATAACATCTTTTACTTGTTTGCCGGATTTTAAGACTTCAACCAAGACGGTTTTAGCGATCTTGCCGCTGATGGTTCCTTTATCTATTGATTTCAGTATTTCCACCAGCTGGGCAGGCGTAAAGTCTATTTCGTCAATCGCTTTTTTGTTCTCATTTAAATAAGCCGTCAGATCACCCATGATCCAGTTGGCCACGATCTTGGGTTTATCATGAAGTTTGATCGCTTGTTCAAAAAAAGCAGCCAGCACAGGGCTGGAGATCAGTAGTTCTGCGTCAGCGGCAGATAAGCCGCACTCAGTTTCAAAGCGTTGTTTTTTGGCTTCAGGCAGTTCGCCAATGGTTTTTTTGATTTCTGAAATCCAAGCTCCTTCCGGTTCAACCGGTACCAGGTCTGGCTCGGGAAAGTAACGATAGTCGTGAGCAGATTCTTTGCTGCGCATGCCGGTAGTTGTCTCAGTTGTATCATCAAAGTAGCGGGTTTCCTGGATGATCGTCCCCCCGGCTTCCTTGACCTCGGCGTGCCTTTTTTCCTCGGACCCCAGGGCCTTAAGCACGCCGCGGAAGGAGTTCATGTTCTTGATCTCGGTTTTGGTGCCGAGCTTCTTGTCGCCAACCGGGCGAATGCTGATGTTAGCATCGCAGCGCAAACTACCTTCCTCCATCTTAGCGTCGCAGACTTGGATAAATTGCAGCAAGTGCTGCAGGGTTTCCATAAAGGCCTTGGCTTCGAGTGGGGAGCGAATGTCCGGCTCAGAAACGATTTCCATCAATGGCACGCCAGTTCGGTTATAGTCAACCAGAGAAGAGTCAGACCCCATGATACGATCCGCACCCTGGTGGACTAATTTGCCTGCGTCTTCTTCCAAATGAACCCGGATGATGCCGATCCTTTTCTTTTGGCCTGCTACTTCAATCTCAATGTGTCCGCCAGTGGCTAAGGGTAGTTCATATTGAGAAACTTGATAAGCCTTGGGCAGGTCAGGGTAGAAATAATTCTTGCGGGCAAAGACAGAGCTTGGTTCGATCTTGCAGCTTAGGGCGATAGCTGTCTTGATCGCCAGTTCGATAGCTTTTTTATTGGTTACCGGCAGAACGCCAGGCTGGCCAGTGCAAACCGGGCAGATGTTAGTATTTGGCTTGTTGCCGAATTTGGTAGAACAGCCGCAGAACATCTTGCTCTCAGTTAATAATTGAGCGTGGATCTCAAGGCCAATAACGGTTTCGTATTTGCTCATGACAGTGATTATAGCCTATTTTTTTGGTTGAATGAAGAGGGGCACTGTGCCTTCTTCAAGCAGATCAAATAATTCCTGCTGGCTGATCTCATGCAGCGGGATCCAGGCCTTGGACCTCAGGTCATAGATCAGGGCAAAGAATTTACCGTTAACTTTTCTGACTACCAAGTATTTATCCGCTGTCAGCTCAGCCACAAACTCAAAGCCCAGCCAGTTTTCATCTTCCTCGCTGATGCCGAACAAGCTGCTCTTGGGGCAGAGCAGCGGGTAGGTAACTTCCAGCAGCAAGCGGTTAAGCCGGATGATCTTTAATTGTTGGGCGCGAGTCAGCTTGTTAAAGGGTTTATGGCGATATTTGGCGGTTTCTTTGATCAGCCTTTTGACATCCGCGCTTAGAATTAAGTTCTGATGCTTGGGATTTTTCTTCCAAACATCGTAGAAACCAGGTTGGCGCAGCAGCTCGTTCAGCCATTTTAGGCTGCCTTTGGCAGACGAAAGCTTAAAGCCGTAATTGTCTTTTTCTATTGCCGCGGCCAGGTCTTTGACATTATATCTAGGGTCATTAAACTCGCGGGCCTTAAAGCCAAAAGAGCCCTTGGGTTTTGGTTTGGGTTTTGGCTTCTTTGCTGGTTCTCTCCTGACGACCCTTTTTCTGCTGACTGGTTCTTTTCTGGTGACGATTTTTTTGAATTCCTGCTGCGGGATGGTGATCTTGAACGTTTTGGGTGCTTTGGGATGGCGGATAACCAGATATTTTTTGGTGAAACGCAGGCCTTTGTAGAGGGTCTCGATCGTCAGATATTTTTGTCCATCTTTTAAGGTAACCCGGGCCTTGAAGTTTAGGTCAGGATCAATGGCCACTGGCTGGCCGTTTACTTTAACAGATTTAACTCCGGGCGCAGCCTGGCCCATGACCTCCCCCTGGATAGCAAAAAAATATTCCGGGCCATAATCTTTGGTTATTTGTTCCTCATAAGAACTTATATCAGCTAATGACAATGAATTTAATGAAAGAATGGCCAGGAAGCTTAGCAGAAGTAAGCTTTTCGAGCAGCTAAAGGGTGTTGTTATTTTTTTACCCAAGATGCCCTTATTATAGCGAAGGTTTCTGCTTATGCCAATCAGTGTTTTGTTCGAAAGTGAATGCCGCTCGCAGGACAGTCTCCTCAGCAAAAGCCTGGCCCACAAGTTGTAAGCCGATGGGTAAGCCCTGGCTAAAGCCGCAAGGAAGTGAAATAGCTGGCAGCCCGGCCAGGTTAACAGGAATAGTGGCGATATCTGATAAATACATGGAAAGGGGATCGGCTGCTTTTTCGCCGACCTTAAAGGCAACACTGGGGGAGGTGGGTGAAAGCAAAACATCGCACTGGCTAAAGGCTTTGGCAAAATCTTCTTTGATCAAGGTTCTGACCTTTAAAGCCTTGAGATAGTAGGCGTCATAGTAGCCGGCAGAGAGCGCGTAGGTGCCGATCATGATCCTTCTTTTCACTTCATTGCCAAAGCCTTCACGCCGGGTATTATAGTACATGGTTAGCAGATCCTTGGCTTCTTTGCTCCTGTGCCCGTATTTCACCCCGTCATAACGGGCCAGGTTTGAGCTGGCTTCGGCCGGGGCGATCAAGTAATAGGTGGCTACTGCGTATTCAAAAGAGGGTAAAGAAACTTCGATCAATTCCGCGCCAAGTTCTGCGAATTTTTTCATGGCTTTTTGGATCTCGGATTTTATGTCTTTATCTATGCCTTTGCCTAGCAGTTCCTTGATATAGCCGATCTTCATTTTTTTAACGTCATTGACCAGCGCTTTCTGATAATCAGGCACAGGCAGGTTAACAGAGGTTGAATCTTTTGGGTCATGACCAGCTAAGACATTCATCAAGATCGCCGTATCTGTCACGTCTTTGGTTAAGGGTCCGATCTGGTCAAGGGATGAGGCAAAAGCCACCAAGCCGTAGCGGGAAACCCGGCCATAGGTTGGTTTAAAGCCGACTACCCCGCAAAAAGAAGCTGGTTGGCGGATCGATCCGCCGGTATCTGATCCAGTGGCCAGGATCGCCTCATCTGCGGCAACTGCCGCGGCAGAACCGCCAGAGGAGCCGCCAGGAACGGTTTTCGTATTCCAGGGATTAAAGGTTGGATGGATGCCCGAGTTCTCTGTTGAGGAGCCCATGGCAAACTCGTCCATATTGGTTTTGCCCAGGATCACCGCGCCCGCGGCCTTGATCTTATCAACGATGGTTGCGTTGTAGGGCGGAATATAATTGTTAAGGATCTTGGAGGAGCAGGTGGTTAACATGCCTTTGGTGCACATGTTATCTTTGATCGCAACGGGTATGCCGGTTAAGGGGGTTAGGTTGCTATTATTTTTAATTCTTTCGTCTGCGGCTTTGGCTTGTTTAATGGCTTGATCTTTGTTAATGCTTACGTAGGCCTGGACGCGGCTTTCGACTTTGTCAATTTGGCTTATGACCGCTTCAGTCAGCTCCAAGGCGCTGATCTTTTTATTGGTTAACAAGCTGTGTAATTCGTGGGCGGTTTTCCCGTGCATTTATTCCAGTATCCTCGGGACTTTAAACATGTGCGCTTCTTCTTCTGGAGCATTGGCTAGAATATCTTCGACGTTTTTGCAAGGAACGACTTTATCCTCTCTTAGCACGTTTTTCATGGGAATGGCGTGGGAAGTAGGGGGGGTATTTTTAGTATCCAGTTTGTTGAGCATCTCAGCAAATTCAAAAATTGCCGAAAGCTGGTCAGCAAAGAGTTTTTTTTCTTCTTCACTTAAACCTAGGCGGGCGAGTTTAGCCACGTGCTCAACATCGATTTTCATAGAGTCACATTATATCCGACTAATTTTAAGCTGGCAACTGCCTGGAGTTTAAAATCTGAGGTTCTCTTTTGCTTGAGGTGATAATAGCCAGCGCAGCCAACCATAGCGGCATTGTCGGTACAGAGGTGCAATGAGGGGATCTGCACCCCAAAGCCCTTTGCCTCTGCCTTTTCCTTTAGATCTTTGCGCAGCAGTGAATTTGCGGAAACCCCGCCAGCCAGGGCAATTGTTTTGCATTTATATTCTTGAGCCGCCTGGATCGACTTTTCCACCAGCACGTCTACGATGGCTTGTTGGAAGGAGGCGGCTAAGTTGGCAAGGAACCTGCGACTAAACCCTTCGGCAAGCTCAGGGCAGCGCCGAGCGAAGTCGAGGTGCGTCGCGGTTCCTTGGGTTTTATTTGAATAATTGACAACAGCTGTTTTAATCCCGCTAAAACTAAAATCGTATCCCTGACCAAGCATTGGCCGGGTGAAGGCAACAGCCTTGGGATCTCCTTCTTTGGCTAATTTATCAATGATCGGTCCGCCGGGATAGCCCAGCTTCAAAAATCTGGCAACTTTGTCAAAAGCTTCACCAGCCGCGTCATCGCGGGTTTGGCCTAATACCTGATAATTCCCGTGATCTTTAACCAGGATCAGCATAGTATGACCGCCGGAGACCAGGAGGCAGATGAAGGGGAAAGAAATTTGAAATTTGAGATTAGAGATTAGAAAATTGGCATAGATATGGCCTTCAAGATGGTTAACCCCAATTAAAGGCAGATCAAGGGAGTAGGCAATTGCTTTTGCTGCGCAGAGCCCAACGATCAATGATCCGACCAGGCCTGGCCCATAAGTAACGGCGACAGCACCAAGATCTTTGAGTTTAACCTTAGCTTTTTCTAAAGCTTCGGCAATAATGGGATTGATGACTTCGATGTGTTTGCGTGAAGCGATTTCCGGCACAATGCCACCGTATTTTTTGTGAAATTCCACCTGCGTGGCAACAATATTAGATAGTATCTCATTACCGTTCTTAACTACGGCAGCTGAGGTTTCATCACAAGAAGTTTCGATTGCCAGAATTGTCGTCATGACAATATGATTATAACTGGTTATTGACTTGCAGTCCATCTATCGCGGCAGTATAATTACCTCAAATGATGGTAACGGCACAAGAAAGGCTGGAAGCTTATCGTCGCACGGTAGCGATCTTTGCGGTAGTTGTGGTCTTGCTGCTGTCCTTTATGATCATTCGGCCGTTCCTGG
>JAHIZU010000030.1 GCA_018814265.1 Candidatus Margulisiibacteriota bacterium
CAATAACCCGAGCAATCATGTTCTTGTCTCCGTTTATTTGCATCTCAGCACTCGGGAGATCCAATGCTATTTCAATCTTAGCCTGATCTGCTTGGGGTTTGATCTCCTCAACTGCCTCCACGATCTCCACGTTAATTGAAAAAACTTCGCGAGTTAAGATTATCCTGCCAAATTCCGCTCGAGTATAATCTAAAATCGCGTCAATCATCCCGCGCAATTTATTGGCTTCCCTTTTGATAATATCAATAAAGGACTTCTGTTGATCTGACAAGTCACCAACCATATTTCCTAATAAAATATCAGAATAACCCAGGATCGGCACCAGCGGGGTTTTTAGATCATGGGTCACAAGGGCTAAAAACTCATCCTTAACCTTGTCCATTTTTTTTAGTTCCTGATTGTTTTTTTCAAGCTGTTTTCGGGCATCTTCCAAATCTTCCATAATGCTCAAAGCTATGTGATATGACTTTTCTTTATCAATTGCTAATTCTGTTGCCTCACTTTTTTCTCTGCGCAGCTGATCAGACAAAAAATCCACGGCTAGCGGGCCCAAAAGGAAGATCATGGTATCGCCAACTAAAGCGGATAAAATAAATTTTAGGTTCTGCCCTGGGCTAAATCCTGGCATCACAACCTGGAAAGAAATCATCCCCAATGTTTGTAAAACAAAAGCCAGCCACAAAGTAGCCGCAAAAAAGATCGCGACCAGCATGCCTCTTCTCAAGTCATAATTTAACGTATCGAACAAGGCAACAAAGACAGCCACCCAAATGAAGGGGCTGATCCCAGCCCCACTAAAAAAAACGCCCAAAGCTATCAGCACAACAATAGCAAAAGTAAAAAGGCCTCCATAAGACTGGTCAATTAACCATTTCTTTTTTACCAGGAAAAACTGAAGAAAAGCCAAACCCCAGGACATAAAAAGTATAATTGACAGAATAAACCACGGCATAATAAAGCCGAATAGCCTAAAAACAAGCAGGAGAATATATAATAAGGGGATCATAAAGATAATGGCTTTTGATGATGTTTCAAGGGTTTTGATCTTCTCTGCTTGCGTTATCTTTAAAATAACCTTGATCATGCCTTATACCTCGTCGGAAGACCAAGCTGCTTCAAAAGCTGGTTAACCTCATTTTTCAGCTCAATGATTCTTACTTCCCTGCCAGTCATGAAGCTTGCAAGCTTTGCCTTTTCTTCTTCCACCCGCTTGCGCTGAGTTATATTTCTCTGAACCGAGGTGGAACGAAGTATCTTGCCCGCTTCATCCCTAACCGCATCCACGCTTAACTCAACATCAATAATTTCTCCTTGTTTAGTTCTTATCTGCAGCTCTTCGTTGCGCAGTTTTCCCTCTTTTTTCCACTTTTCCAGCAAGGCTTTAGCTTTTTGCTGAGACTCTGGCGCATAAATGGTGGGAACAAGAGGTTTTCCAACAAGTTCCTCTTTCTTATATCCCAGCACTTCAAGCACTCTTCGATTGCAATCAGCAATCTTCCCATCTGAATCAATTTCATAATAAAGATCAGGGGAATTATTAAAAAATACTTTACAGCCTAATAATTTCTCATATTCTTTTTCAGAAATATTGACAGCCTTTTTCAACTCTTCATCAGATCCCACAAACTATCCCACCCCCGCGTAAGGTATCACAACCATTAAAGAAAATTGTATATAAGCACCCAACCCTTGTCAAACACTAAATATACTTTTTGTGTGTTATAATTAACCCGCCATGGAAGCCAAATACTACACAATCTTTCTGGCCTTTTTTATGGGGACTATAATATTTTCTTCCCCTTCGACTGAATCACATTCTAAGGCCCCGGAGAAATTCATTAAAGCCCGGATCGGCAGCAGGAGCTATGTGCTGGAGATCGCTGATACATACTCTAAGAGGGCTTATGGGCTTTCCGGCCGCAAAAAAATGGCCCGGGATAAAGGAATGCTTTTCGTTTTCAATAAGCCGGTTAATTATGATTTTTCCATGTACAATATGCAATTTCCGCTTGATTTTCTTTGGGTCAGAGACAACCGGGTCGTTGGTCTGATGAAGAATATTTCTACCAAGAACACCAATGCTTTTGCGGCGGATGAGAA
>JAHIZU010000214.1 GCA_018814265.1 Candidatus Margulisiibacteriota bacterium
ATAACATTGAAAAAGCCGACGGCACCATAACCGTGGCCCTGTCAACACATAATCTGGCTTTGCACATTGGCAAGGCCCTAAGCCATGCTTATAAAGGGCAGCACGCCTATAAGTTCCTTGAAGGCGAAAAGTATGTTGAGGTTGACTGGAAAAGAGATTAAGTTTAGAAAGGGGAAACTGCCATGCCAGATAAAAAACCACTTAAACAATTATTAATGATCCCGGGACCTACGCCGATCCCCACCCGTATTTTAGCGGCGATGAACCATGAAATGATCGGGCATCGCGGACCGGTGTTTTCTAAAATATTAGCTGAGGTGATCGACGGGCTTAAATGGGCTTATCAAACTAAAAATGATGTTATGGTTTTTCCTTGTTCCGGTACCGGGGGAATGGAAACAGCCGTGGTCAATACCCTATCTGCCGGTGATAAGTCTCTGCATGTTAATATAGGCAACTTCGGGGCGCGCTGGATAAAGATCGCCAAGGCCTATGGGGTTGAGGCTATTGATCTTAAGGTTGAGATGGGCAAGGCTTGTGATCCAAAGGTCTTGGCAGCGGAGCTGGCTAAAGATACGAAGAAAGAAATTAAAGCTGTGTTTATGCAGCAAAATGAGACTTCAACCGGCGTAATCAATGATGTTAAAGCATTAGCGGCAACAGTCAGGCAGAGTCACCCGGATGTCTTGATCCTGGTTGATGCGGTTTCTGGTCTATTAGCCCAGGATCTAAGAACGGATGAATGGGACCTGGACGTTGTTGTTTCCGGTTCCCAAAAAGCCTTTATGGTTCCACCAGGCATTGCGGCAGTTTCCATGTCTCCGCGGGCCTGGAAGGCGTATGAAAATTCTAAATTGCCCAAGCATTACTGGGACATCAAAACCCAGAAGAAGTTTGCTGATAAGGGGCAAACTTATACAACGCCACCAGAATCGATCATCTTTGGCATGCACGAAGCGATTAAAATGATCAGAGAAGAAGGTTTAGAGAACATCTTTGCGCGCCACGCCAACAATAAAGACATTGTTCGTAATGCTTTTAAAGCTATTGGCTGCAAATTGTTGGCTGAGGATGCTTGTGCTTCCCCGGCTGTTACTGCGATCTTTCCGCCTGACGGGGTAGATGCAGAAAAGGTCCGCTCTGAGATCAGAAACCATTTTGGGGTAGAGCTTGCCCCTGGACAAGGGGATCTCAAAGGCAAATTATTCCGCATTGGACACTTAGGCTACGTTGATAAGCTTGACCTGATCGCTGCAATTGCCGCCATCGAGCTATTATTTGAAAAGCTTGGAGCCAAAATCGAGATCGGCAAGGGTGTTAAAGCGGCGTTAGAAACCATTTGATCTTTTCTTGTGCGTAAGATAAAGCTGATCCTAACCTACGAGGGGGCCCACTTCTCTGGCTATGAGCTCCAGCCTGGTAAAAAGACCATCCGCGGCGAGCTTGAAAACGCCCTTCATAAGCTCTTTAAAACCCCGCTCAAGACCATTAGCGCTTCTCGGACTGATGCCGGGGTCCATGCTTTAGCCCAGGTTGTTGGTTTTCAACTGAATAATTCTATTCCAACCCCAAAAATTGCCAGTGCCTTGAATAGCTGTTTGCCAGACGGCATAAAGGTTGTTAAGGCAGAAGAAGTGGGGGAGGATTTCCACGCGCGCTATGGGGCCAAGAGTAAAGAGTATGAGTATTTGATCTATAATGGCGACATTATGCCTCCTTTTTATGAAAAGCTGGCCTGGCAGATGAAATATAAGCTGGATCTGGTGGCTATGCGAAAGGCAGCCAATATCCTTAAAGGCAAGCATGATTTTAAATCTTTTTGCGCTTCAAGATCAGATGACAAGGATTTTGTTAGAACCATGTACCTGATATCGATCCGCAAGCGAAAGATCAGGATCTGGAATGGCCAGGACGTTTCCGTGATCAGTATTAGGGTCAAAGGCAACGGATTTTTGTATAAAATGGTCAGAAATATGGTGGGCACACTGGCTGAGGTGGGATTGGGCAGAACCAGTTTAAAGGATGTCAGGCAAATCCTCAGCGGCAAAGACCGCAAATTAGCTGGAAGAACGGCGCCTGCGGATGGGCTTTGTTTGCTCAAGGTC
>JAHIZU010000215.1 GCA_018814265.1 Candidatus Margulisiibacteriota bacterium
ATTTACTATAATGGAAATACTGGTGGTTATTGGCATTATCAGCCTGCTGGCCGTATTTCTCGTGCCCAATTTGTTGGGGGCCAAGGATCGCGCCAAAGAGACAGCGGTTAAAGGCGTGATGCACTCTGTGCAGCTGGCAATCGAAGCATATGAGATGGAAAATCAAATATATCCGGTCGATAATAATTTGCCCTTGGAAAGCCTTTGCAAAAATTATTTAATGGCTGGCGTCTACGTTGCTGCGGTGCCCAAAAATCCTTTCACTGGCCAGCAATACAAAGATTCCGACGCGGCTGGCAGGATTATCTATAATTATGATGCCGCGACCGGCAAGTACACTATGACCGGCTATAATCGTTCCGGCACGAAGAAAATTCAAGAACTTAGCAATATGTGATAGAATTACGGCATGCGGAAAAGATATTTTGCCTTTGCTGTTCTATTGATTTTTATTGCTGGCTGCGCAAGTCCTTCTCCTCAGAAAGATAAGCTGATAAAACTGCCCGATCCTTCTTCCGCTGATCCTCATGGCAGATTGGTTTTTGCTCTGGGCGGAGAGGTTTCCGTCTTAAATCCGATCTTGTCTACTGATTCGACTTCTTCGGCTGTTGAAGGAACTATCTTTACCGGCATGACCAAGATCAATGAAAAGCTGGAAGTTGTGCCTGACCTGGCCAAGTCATGGCGGGTTTCCAAGGATGGGAGGGTTTGGACTTTCAAACTACGACGTGATGTCAAATGGCACGATGGACATCCCTTCACGGCTGAGGATGTTGTATTCACCTTTAATTCTATTCTTGATCCAAAAGTAAACTCGGTTCGCCGCAGTGACTATATCATTGATGGCGAGCCGATCAAGTTCAAGGCCCTGGATAAATTTACAGTTCAAGCCCTGCTGCCTAAGCCTTTTGCCCCGTTTCTGGTCCGCTCAGGCATGAGCGTTATCCCTAAACACCTTTTAGCTGGCATAGATATTAATACAGCAGCTTTTAATCGTCAGCCAGTTGGCACCGGGCCTTTTATTCTTAAAGAGTGGGTGACAGGGGATCATCTAACAGTCGTGCGCAATCCCAATTATTATTTAGGGAATCCAAAGCTGGCAGAGATAATTTTCAAGATCATTCCTGATGAAAATGCTCGTTTAGTTGCCTTGGAGGCAGGCGAGATCGATCAAGCTGGCATTCCTCCCAAAGACTACAAGAGAATGAAGTCTTTGGCTGGCATAAATGTTTTTGAATTTGATAATCTTGTCTACACTTATTTAGGGTTTAATTTGGCTAATCCAAAATTCAAGGATAAGCGAGTGCGTCAGGCCCTGGCTTATGCAACGAATAAAGATCAGTTGGTTAATCTTATCTTTAAGGGCCTGGCTTCTCCTGCTTATGCTCCTTCTGCGCCGATTTCCTGGGCTTATTCTGACAAGGTTGCCAAATATCCCTATAACCCTGAAAAGGCCAGGAAGCTTTTAGCTGAAGCCGGGGCAGAGGAGCTGGAATTTACTATTCTGACCAATCAGGGGAACAAAGAACGTGAAAAGGCCGCGGTGATCCTGCAGCAGCAATTCAAAAAAGTCGGGGTAAAGGTTTCAGTTCGGATAATGGAATGGTCAGCTCTGCTTAAGATCGTCAATGCCAACAACGACCCAAAAGATTTTGAAACAGTCTTGATGGGCTGGTCGCTGGGGCTTGATCCTGATGCTTATTCGATCTGGCACTCCTCCCAGTATCCCAGGGGCTTTAATTTTATCGATTATCATAACAGAAAAGTTAACCAGCTGCTGGAAAAAGGCCGCACAACTATGGCCAAAGACAAACGCAAAAAGATCTATGCTAAGCTTTGGGAAGAAATTGCCTCTGATCAGCCGTATCTTTTTCTCTGGTATCCAAAGACAGTGGTGGGGGTGAGCGAGCGGGTGGGCGGATTGTCTGAACCTGGCCCGGCCGGCTTGATGCTGCATCTGGAAAAAGTTTTTGTGATTAAATGAGAAAATTCGTCTTTCGCAGATTACTGCAATTGATCCCTCTTTTGATCGGGGTTTCTTTGATCTCCTTTTTTGTCATGCACCTTGCTCCTGGTGACCCGACCTCTTTGTTTACTGACCCCAATATCGACCCGATGGATCTGGCTAGAATTAGAGCTAATTGGGGCCTGGATAAGCCAATTATTATCCAATACTTTTATTGGTTGGGGAATGTTGTGCGCGGAGATTTTGGCACCAGCTATATGTCGGGCCAGCCTGTGCTCAAGGAAATTTTAGAGAGATTGCCGAATACGCTGCTGCTCATGGTCGCTTCCTATATTTTAACTTTACTGATCACTATTCCCCTGGGAGTTATTTCCGCGGTTAAGAAAGGAAAGTGGTTTGATAATTTGGTGACTGTTCTATCCTTCGCTGGAATGGCCACCCCTTCTTTTTGGTTAGGAATGATGTTGATGTTGCTGTTCTCGGTCAAGCTGGGCTGGCTGCCGGCTGTTGGCATGTATGATCCGTTGATCAGGGATCAGGGGGTAGGGGTTAGGGTTTTAGATTTAATCCGACATATGATCTTGCCTTTGACTACGATGACGGTTCTGAGTCTGGCAGGCATAACTCGATATCAACGAGCAGCCATGCTTGAGGTCCTGAACCAGGATTTTATCCGCACTGCGCGGGCCAAAGGTTTGCCAGAAAGAGTCGTGATCTTTAAACATGCGTTAAGGAATGCTTTGATCCCCATTGTAACTATTTTGGGCCTGTCTTTGCCCGGTCTTTTTGGCGGCGCTTTTATTATTGAAACTATTTTTGCCTGGCCGGGTATGGGCAGGTTAGGGGTTTTAGCGATCTTTCAGAGAAATTATCCCTTGATCATGGGGATCGTGGTTTTCTCCGCGGTTTTGATCATGTTAGGCAATCTTTTGGCTGATATTTGCTATGCGCTGGTTGATCCGAGGATCAGGTATGCTAAGAAATAAGTTCGCGATATTCGGTTTATTAGTGCTTGGTTTCTTTGTTCTGGTGGCGATATTTGCTCCGCTGATCGCGCCGTATGATCCGGGTGAGATAGTGGAGTCAGAAACTTTGCCGCCCAGTTTTGCCCACCCCTTTGGCACAGATGATCTGGGACGAGATATTCTTAGTCGGGCGATTTATGGCGCCAGGATATCTTTGACCGTGGGAATAGTCGCGGTGACGATCGCGATCCTGATCGGAACTTTATTCGGCGCTTTTGCCGGTTATTTTGGCGGTTGGGTGGATGGGATCGTGATGCGGTTTGTTGATGTGATGCTGTCTTTTCCGTCTATTTTCCTGATCCTGGCTATTCAAGCTATGCTGACCCCAAATATTTATAACGTGATGATCGTGATCGGCCTAACTTCCTGGATGGGAGTAGCCAGGCTGGTGAGGGGAGAATTTTTAAAGATCCGCGAACTCCAATACGTTGAGGCTGCTAAAGCCATCGGCTGTTCCAATCCTAGAATTATTTTTCGACATATGCTGCCAAACGCCCAGGCTCCCATTATTGTAGCCGCTACATTGGGAATGGCGGGAGCAATTTTGACCGAATCTGCTCTGTCCTTTTTGGGTATGGGAGTCCAGCCCCCCATGCCTTCCTGGGGGAACATGCTAATGGATGCGCAAGCCTATATGCGCGACGCGCCCTGGATGGCGATTATTCCCGGTTTGTTGATTTTGGTTACAGTTTTAAGCCTGTATTTTGTAGGCGAAGGCTTGCGCGAAGCCTTGGATCCTCGCAGATAAACTTCTCAAAACCCTGCAATTTTTTGCTTTTTTATCCGAAGATTTCCTAGAGGAACTCATATGCCTAATTTAAGCTCACCAAGCGTATTCAGTAAACACCTGCGCAGTGTGCATCAACCAACTGTTAATGCTGTCACAATGGGGTTAGGGAGGAAAATCCTGGGCAGGTGGTGGAAGGTTATCTATATCCCATCCATAAACGAGAATTTTGTGAAGATAAGGATGGGTGAGAGGGAGATAAAGATTTCTGGTTTTACCGGGTATGATCGAGTATTCTCTTTGATCTTCGAACAAAAATTTAAAGACGGCAGGAGAATTGTCGCTAATTTTTATCCTGACAAAGTTACAGCTAAAAATGCCACTCAGCCTTTAAAGACGGTTGTTTTATCAGTAAAACAAAGAACCTCAGGCCAAAGAAGGGGAGGCGAATGGACTGTCTTGCAGCCGCCTGAAATTATTTATGCTTCTCCAAATAGTCCGGTTCAGGAGATGAGATTGCGCACTAAAAGATTGAAGGAATTTTTACTGGCGGATCAGCCAGCTGGGGCTCATTTTGATCTGGAGCCTCGCAATGTCGGCCGCAATGGAGAGATCCGATTTAGTATTGATGAGAAATTGATTATTCTATGCGGATTTTTGGACTTTGCTGGTCAGTATCTTCCAGGCAGGGTTGTTTCCGAAGGCAATGTTAAAAAAGCTTATTTCTGGGCGGATATTTGGTCAAGGGATTCATGCGCTCGAGCAATTATTCCGGATGGAAGCGTAATGCTTTCGCAGGTTGATGGCAGATTTGACCTGGAGTCAGGCAGACCGGCTGGAGAAATAAAGGGCGAGATAGGCGAGACTTTGCAATATGGAAGATATTTATATGCCACAGTCGGAGATAAGCTTTATGTTCGCTTATGGAATGTGACTGTGGTAAATGACAGTAGCCGCAACCAGCCGTGCCGCAAGCTGCACAAAAGGATTCGCGGCAAGAACTGCACTCTTGCAGTCGGCAGTTTTCCTGAGGTGGATTCTTTTTATTCAGTTGCGCGGGAATTGCAGAAAAGAATAAAACTAGTTGAATTTTGGACTTCTGGAGAAGCATATGAAATGGGAGAAAACCCTGTTCGGGCCAGGTTTATTACCTTTCGAGCGAGTGATAACGGCAAAGTGAATGGTTGGATGCATTTTTGGAGCAGGCTGGATGATGCCGGTAAATTCAGAAGCCTGCTGCGGCGAAAATTAATTACGCGCGATGATCTGCTCTGGCTCTTAAGTGATAAATATTTAATTGAGGGCCCTTATCGGTCTGCTATGAATAGCTTGATTTGGGGTTTGAATTTGTAGGAGTGACTATGGTTGTTTTGCGCGCCATAAATACTAAATTGAACAACCGCGGCATGTTTGCTAATGCCAGCAGGATCGTTGATGCCATGCCTAATTGGCCGGGCTTAGCAAGATTTTTAATTACTGATGCTGGATCAGTGGTCTACAGGCGCAGATATGGCATTTCAAATGGCCTGCTTAAGATCAGCGTTAAATATGGGCAGCAAGTTAAGACAATTGCAGTCCTGGGCTTGTCGGGTCTGGACCAGATATTTGTAGCAATAAGGGAAGAGCGGTTAAGGAGTGGTGGTGGAAGAAAAGTTCTATACGGTTGGGAAAAGGAAGATGATTGGGGGATCATGGCCAGGGCAAGGGTTCGTTATGTAGTTGCCGAAAAGAAATCAAAAACTGGATTATGGGAACTACTAACGCCGCCTTTAGTCTTAAAAGGCTTAACAGAGGCCCAGGCGGCCAAGAGAGCTGGTGAGGCTACTTTTGAGGCAGTAACCAAGGGGTTGGGCAGAAAAAAACTCACAAGGTGGTGGAGAGTTAATGAAAGAGAGCGACGGCCTTATGTCCAATATAAATGCTTTGCCATGCAGCTTAGGATCTACGGGTTTGATGGGTTTGAGCGAGTTTATTCGGTTATTGCCGAAGAAAAAGGCCAGATCATTGGCCGGTTTTACGCTGATCCTGCCAGCGCCAGATCAGGCGAGGGAATGATGAAAGAAGTCCTGCTGTCTGAGAAGGATCAGGCTGGTCACTGGAGCCCGCTAAAGCCGCCGAAGCTTATTTTCGCTGCAGCCAGTTCCACTAATCAAAATCATAAAATTGAGGTCCGCAGGATATTGGACTTTTTGCGTGCTGATCTGCCGGACGGAAACGTTCTTGATCTTAAGCCGCGTCGGGTTAGAAGCCGGGGGGTGCGTTTCCATATGGGTGAAGACGCAGAAGACCGGGGAGCTGTTTCCTTGAACGGCTATAAGGATCATCAGGAAGTTACTGGCAGGCTCGTGGTTGAGACCGGGGAAAAGCGAGCCTATTTTTGGCCGAGCCCTGAGTCACGGGATCAAGGAGACCCTCCGATAATTGAACAAGGACACGTTATGGCAAGAAGGGCGGCAGAAAAGGATGCTTGGGAATTGATCTTAAGATATGCGGCTAAAGAAGTAATTACCAGGAAAGCGGCAACGCGGGCTTATATGAGATATTTGTTTGCTACGGTCGGGCCTAAAGTTTATTTTGATACCTGGCCGATTTATAGCGACATTTATCGCGGCCGGGAACGGAGAAGGATCACCAGAAAGATTAGAGATGTAACGATGAATGTTGGTGTCACAAAGGTTTCCGGACTTGGCGAGGAGGCTTATTCAGTTACCCGTGAGGTTGCCCGGATGATCAAGCTGGTTGAATTTTGGCCAGCCAGACAGGCCTTTGAAAGAGGGGAAAGGGCTTTGGCAGCCCGCTTTATAACTTTTAATCTCAATGGCCTGGCAGGTAAAGAGCAGAACGGCAGGAATTGGATGCCCTTTTGGTCGAAGCTAGATGATGTGGCCGGATTTAAGAAACTAATTAAAGATGGTTTCTTAACGCCTGCCATATTCAATGAAATCCTGGGAGACGAATATCTTGGAGATAACTATAGCAGCCAGGTTATTGGGCTTGTTGATAATTTTAAACTCTTTGAATTAACCGGAGTAAGATCATGACAATATCAGGACCGAGAAATATTAGGGCCCAAGGTCTCTTTGCCGGAAGATATCCGGTGATTGACGGAAGGTTGCATTCACGTGCTTATGGATTAAGGACCTTCTTGCTTAGAGATGCGGCGAACACAGTTTATAGAAGAGAATATCCACTTCACAACGGCTACCTCCATCTAGCTGTCACACTTAAAGATGGGAAAAAAATAAGTCCGATCTGGATAACTAAAGAATTTAATAAGTTTTATGTTGCTGTCAGAGAGGAGAGACTCGAAAACGGTCGATCTCGCAAAGTCCTTTACGGATGGGGAAAACAGGCTGATTGGGGCGTGATGGCCAGGGCGCGCGTCAGATACATAGTGGCTGAAAAAGAGAATGCAGAAAGTGAATGGCAGATATTGCATATTCCAAGGGCGCTCAAAGGCTTGACCGAGCGTCAGGAGGTTAGAAAAGAAAATGACCCAACGGTTGAGGCAATGACGCAAGGATTGGGCAAACGGATCTATCGTCGTTGGTGGAATGTTACGCTTGGCAGTAATGGGGATAAGTATGTTAAGTATGCTTTTGAAGGCTTGGATATATTAATTCATGGTTTTGCCGGCTATGATCGGGTTTACTCTTTGATCGCAGAAGAAGGCGACCGCATTATTGCCCGCTTTTATCAAGGGCCAGACGAAGCCCGTCAGGGCGCACCACTGATCAAAGCAGTCATCATGGCCAGAAAAAGTAACGGCAACGGTAATGGTAATGGACGCTTATGGCGGCCGCTGCTCTTTCCTCAAGTAATAACTGCAAGTCCTAACAATGTGATACAACACCATCGAGCAACGATTCGGGAGATAAAAGCGTTTTTGCTGGCTCGCGAACAGGAAACGGGAACTGAACTTATGATCGATCCTCGGCCGGTTAATCAAAATGGAACAGTTCGTTTTGGTATAGATTCCAGGAGTGACTGGGGCGGAGTTATTGAAATAAGAGGCTATAAAGGGTATGAGACTGTCGCTGGAAAGATTATGGTTGAAGGTGCGATAAAGAAAGCATATTTTTGGGCTGATGAAGCAGTAAGAGGCAATGGTGAGCCGGCGATCCGGACGGAGGGTCATCTGATTGCTAAAAAGAGCGTTGATCTCATCAACAAGAAAGAGCAATGGGAGATAATTTGGCGCGACCCTATCTGGGGGGCAAGACGAGTGCGACAAGCCTCTATTGAGTACGGAAATATTGTTTTTAGTACTGCTGGCAGTGAGATCCACTTGTCTACTTGGCCGGTAAGAATTCAAATGAGTAATGGTTATCAGCAGCATTGGGCGGTCAGGGCTTTTCGCGGGGGGCGCAGGAAGGTGAATTTGCATGGGATGTCGGGGATTGGAGAAGAGATTTTTTCAGTCACCAGGGAATTTCAAGGGATGATAAAGCTGGTAGAGTTTTGGAAACAAGCAACAGATTATGTTGCCGGTGAACGGCCATTTGACTCGCGCTTTATTGCTTTTAGGCCTAGCGGTAAGAACTGGATGCATTTTTGGGCCAGGTTTGATGAGATAAAGCTTTTTAAACGGCTTATCCAGCAGGGTTTACTTACAAAAAAAGAACTAAATAGAATTGTTTGTGATGACTATTTAGCTGGAAATTATGAGCAGAAAATGATTGTGCTGATCGATTCCCTGAATCTTTATTGACTTGATTTGACTTCCTGACCCTGTTTTGTTAACCTTCTTTTTATGCTGCAAGTTAACAATCTCACTACATATTTTTATCAAGAAGACTCAGTTGTCAAAGCCGTTGATGATGTCAGCTTTTCTGTTAAACCGGGAGAAATCTTAGGGATCCTGGGAGAGTCAGGATCCGGGAAATCCACTATTGCCCATTCCATTCTGCGTTTGATCTATCCTCCAGGCAAGATCGTTTCCGGTGAAGTAATATTTAATGGCCAGGATTTGTTGCAGCTTTCTGAGGAGGCAATGATCAAGATCCGCGGGGCCAAGATCTCCATGGTCTTCCAGGACCCTTTTACCTCGCTTAATCCGGTTTATACAGTGGGAGACCAGATTGCCGAAGCCATCCAGCTGCACCAAGGCCTAAAAAGAAAAGCGGCCTGGGACAAGGCAATCCAAATGCTCGAGACCGTCCATATTAAGGAGCCAGGTTCAAGGATCAAAGATTATCCGCACCAGTTTTCCGGCGGTATGCGGCAAAGGGTAATGATCGCCATGGCCCTGGCTTGCCAGCCGGAACTTTTGATAGCGGATGAGCCGACCACTGCTTTAGATGTTACTATCCAGGCGGAAATATTGAACCTGCTAAAAGAAATTCAGCAGAAATTTAATCTTTCAGTGATCTATATTACACACAATTTTGGCATAATTAAGGCTTTGTGCCAGAATGTAATTGTCCTCTATAAGGGCCGGGTGGTAGAGAAGGGGACAGTTGAGGCAGTGCTTTCTTCCCCGCAAAACGCTTATACCAAGCGATTGATCGCCTGTCTGGAAGTTCTTAAGACCTAGGTTTTCGGGTTATATCCTTTTAGGCCAATGTATTGGGCTTTACTGCCTAATTCTTCTTCGATCCGCAGCAATTGATTATATTTACAAACACGCTCAGAGCGGGCCGGGGCGCCAGTTTTTATTTGTCCGGAGTTAGTGGCCACTGCCAAATCAGCAATGGTTGCATCCTCTGTTTCCCCGCTGCGGTGCGAGGTCATAAAAGTATAGCCAGCAGCTTCAGCCATTTCGATGGTGTAAAGAGTTTCCGAAAGCGTGCCGATCTGGTTGAGTTTGATCAGGATGGAATTAGCTACCTCTTGTTTGATGCCTTTCTTTAAAAAGTCCGGGTTAGTCACAAAAAGATCATCGCCGACCAGCTGGATCTTGCTGCCTAATTTTTCAGTTAAGATCTTCCAGCCAGCCCAGTCTTTTTCTGACAGTCCGTCTTCAATCGAAATGATAGGGTATTTGCTGCACCAGTCCTCATACATGGCGACCATCTCTTCAGAGGTCAGGGCTTTGCCTTCGCTCTTTAATTGATATTTGCCGTCTTTGAAAAATTAGCTGGAGGCCGGATCAAGAGCCAGATAGACTTCTTTGCCCGGGGTGTAACCGGCTTTCTCAATGGCCTCCATAATGACCTGGATAGCTTCTTCATTCTTGGACAGTTTGGGTGCGAAACCACCTTCATCGCCAACGGTGGTGGCAAGGCCACGGTCTTTTAAAACTTTTTTCAAGGTCTGGTAAACTTCGGCGCCAACCCTTAAGGCGTCAGAGAATGAGGCAACTCCTGCCGGGGAGATCATAAATTCCTGGCATTCAATATTCCAGCCGGCATGCGCTCCGCCGTTCATAACATTCATATTGGGAACCGGCAGGATGGTTGCCTTGTCTCCGCCGATATATTTATAAAGAGCCAGACCATAGACTTTAGCCGCAGCATGGGCCACAGCCAGAGAAACGCCAAGAATTGCGTTGGCTCCAAGTTTACTTTTGAATTCCGTGCCATCAAGGTCCAGCATTAGGTTATCGATCTTTAATTGTTGGTTAGCAGCCAGGCCTACAACTTTTGGGGCAATAATTTCGTTAATATTCGTGACCGCGGTATAGACGCCTTTCCCCTTATAACGTGTATCTTCCTTGTCTCTGATCTCTAAGGCTTCGTTCTCCCCGGTTGAGGCCCCGGAAGGAACAGCGGCACGCCCCACTGTGCCGTCTTTGGTTGTTACCTCGACTTCAACTGTGGGATTGCCACGTGAATCAAGGATCTGCCGCGCTTTAATCCCAGTGATCCTTGCTCCAGCCTTGGCCCTGTCGATCTCAAAGTATTCGCCTTTTAATCTAACCATAATAGTCCCCCTTGAATTTTTTTGGAAAACAACCTTATTAGTCTACTCGAAACGGGGAGAGATTTCAAGATGGGTTAGCAGCGGTTATTTAATGCCTAATGTTTCCAGTTTCGTAACAAGAGTGGTGCGGGCAATGCCCAGCTTTTTAGCGGCCTGAGTCCGGTTGCCGTTAGTTTCTTCCAGAACTTGTTTGATGTGATTTCTCTCAAAAGATTCTAAGGTTTGGTTTAATCCCTGGCTTCCCGTTGCCGGGGGATGCGCAGCAACAGGAATGTTCAATGTTCTTTCAATATCATTTTGGGTAAGCATATTTTGCGAGCTGAGGGTTACCAGTCTTTCAATAATGTTTTGTAACTCCCGGACATTTCCCGGCCAATCATAACTCTTAAGCAAAGTGACTGCTTCTTTTTCAAAGCCAGTGATGTTTTTGTTTAGTTCCTTATTATATTGATTTAGAAAATAACTGAGAAAGAGGGGGATGTCTTCTCTTCTTTCGCGCAGGGGTGGGAGGTGGATGGGGATCACGTTAAGCCGGTAATAAAGATCTTCCCTAAAGGTCTTTTCTTTGATCGCGCTGGGGAAATCGATGTTACTGGCGGATAATATCCTGACATCAATATTAATGGGAGCGGTTCCTCCTACTCGGTCAATAGTTTTTTCCTGAACAACCCGCAGGAGTTTGGCCTGCATACTAGCCGGCATGCAGCCGATCTCATCCAAAAAAATTGTTCCGCCGTCCGCTAGCTCAAATTTGCCCAGCTTTCTTTCCAGGGCATTGGTAAAAGCGCCTCTTTCATAGCCAAAAAGTTCAGATTCCAGCAGGTTTTCCGGCAGGGCAGCGCAATTTATAGCGACAAAGGGTTTGTTGGCCCGTTTACTCTTGTTATGGACGGCGCGGGCTACTAATTCTTTACCCGTGCCTGACTCCCCAGTTATCAAAACCCGGCTGTCACCCTTGGCCACAGTGTCAATGGTTTCAAATATCTTCTTCATTTCAGCTGTTTTACCCAGCAGGTCGCAATAAGAGGAGGCTTGTGCCAGGGCTTCTTTTAAATACAAGTTTTCTTTGATCAAAGACCTTTTTTCCAAGGCTTTTTCAATGACAACAATGAGCTCTGCTACATCAAAGGGTTTGGTAATGTAGTCAAAGGCGCCAAGTTTCATGGCTTCAACTGCGGAAGCAACGTCTTTGGAGGCTGAGACCATAATGATTTCCAGGTCAGGCAGGGCGGCTTTGGCTTTTTTTAAGATTTCAATGCCGTCCATCTTTGGCAGGCGGATATCAAGTAGGATAAGGTCAACGTTCTCTTCTTGAATGATCTTTAAGGCTTTACTGCCGGATTCGGAGGTCAAAAGATTGTATTTTTTCTTAAGGACGTTTTGGAAGGTCTTAAGCATATCTTTCTCATCATCAACAGCCAGGATAGTATGTTTTGCCTTTGTCATTTTTGCCCTCCTAGTTGATAATTATATAGTATTATGGTCAAAATCCAAAATCTTCTTGCTCAAATAAGAGCAATCTTATTGCCAGCTTAAAATCGGTCTTTTTAAGCGTGAAATTAGGTCAGGTGTCGAGATTCCGACACCTTGGGTGACGGGGTTTTGGACGGTCATTTCTGACTGGTTAGTAAAGAATAGATGATGTGTGTTAAAATATCTCCTAAGATGGGTTTTTATACTGCGTCACTTTTGGTTACCTCAGGGGCCTCGTTTTTGCTTGCCATTTTTGTCTTTTCGAAGGGGAAAGAAAAAGCAGTTAACAGGACCCTGGCTTTGTTTTCTCTGACTTTAGCGGTCTGGACCTTGGCCCAGTCGATCGGGGAAATGGCCGAGGCCAAGGCAGTGGTACTGATTTGGACTAGAATTAATGTGGGTGCGGCGGTTTTGCTGCCGGTTCTTTATCTTCATTTTATCCTGTCCCTTTTAGAACTTAAGGATGGGAAGAAAAAGATATTACAGATTGCGTATGGGCTTGATCTGATTTTCCTTGTCCTGGTTTTTACTCCCTGGTTTGTAAAAGATGTTGCGCCAGTCGCGGGTTTTAAATATTATCCTCAAGCGGGCATAGTCTATCCGTTTTTTGCGATATATTTATTTTCTTGTTTTCTCTATAGTCTTGTGCAGCTTGTTTTAGCCCTGCGCCAGGCAGGCGGAGAAAACTATCGCAGGCTATTGTATGTGTTTGTTGCCTCAGTGGTTGGTTTTTTTGGCGGGGCAACAACTTTCTTCCCGGTTTTTAATATTGCTTTTCCGGTAATAAGCCATTTTGCTTTGCCGATCTATGTGGCTATTACGGTCTATGCGATCGTTCGGCATAAGCTGCTGGATATCACGATCCTAGTACGCGAAGGTTTAATTTATTCATGCCTGACCATCCTTTTTGCCGGTTTCTATGTGCTGGTAGTTCTTATTGCTAATTATCTGGTTTCTTATTTTGTCCATTTGAATCCCCTGGTCACTATGTTTATGGTGGTTTTTGTTTCGGTTATTATCTTTCAGCCGGTGAGGAATAGGGTGCAGCGCATGGTGGACCGCGTATTTTTTATGGGAGAATATCGTTATCAGAAAACAATTAATGATCTTTCGGAAGAAAATCGCAAACTTTTCCGCGGTTTGCTTCAGGCAGATAAAGTGAGCGCTTTAGGCACATTAGCAGCTGGCATGGCCCATGAAATAAAAAATCCTTTAGCTTCGATCAGGGCCATGACCCAGATCCTCCCGGAGAACTTAAACGATAAGGAATTTCTTAAAGATTACAATGAAATGATCCCGCGGCAGCTTGAGCGGATCAATCGGATCGTGGAAAATCTCCTGAAAGTCGGGAAAACCGCAAAGCTGGAAAGACTTGAGGTCGACATAAATTCTATTATCCGAGAGGCAGTGGAGCTAAATGCCAGCCTGTGTAAGAAGCAAGAAATAGAAATTGCTCTAAATCTAAATCCCTTGCCAAAAATAATTGCCGATCCTGAGCAGCTGCAGCTGGTGTTTACCAATCTTATTCTAAATGCTGTTCAGGCGATGCCGGATGAGGGTAAACTGGCGATTTCCAGCTCAATGAGTATCGAGAGGATTGTGGTTCAAGTCGCTGATAATGGGAGCGGGATCCCCGCTGACAAGCTTGATGATATTTTTGATCCGTTTTTTAGCCTTAAGGAGAAGGGGACAGGTTTGGGGCTATTTACGGCTTATCGTATTATTCAAGAGCACGGCGGGTCAATTGAAGTCGCAAGCCAGCAGGGCAAAGGAACAAAATTCACCATATGGCTCCCTATAAAACCAAAGCAATAAGTATCAGGACCAAGCCGTTCATGGAAGCGGACAAAATGGTTACCTTGTTTACCAGAGACCATGGTAAAATAAGAGCCATAGCCAAGGGGGCCAGGCGGGTGCCGTCGAGTCTCGGTGGTCGGGTAGAAACCTTTACTTACGCTGATTACTTTATTGCCAAAGGCCGTAACCTGGATATAATTTCACAGGGCCAGGTGATCGAGACCTTTCAACGGATAAGAGAGAACCCGGAAATGCTTCCTTCCGGCTTATATATGATAAAATTAGTGGATTCGGGTACGGCGGAAGGACAGCCTTATCCAGAACTGTTTGATCTGCTCTTGCAAAGTTTGTTGAGACTAAAAATTGGTGATCCGGCCAGACGGGTAGCCAAAGACTTTGAAAAGTCTTTCGTGGTACTGGAAGGCATCCATTGCGAAGGCGTTGACCCGCAATATGCTTTAAGCGAGCATGTTGGAAAGGATTTAAGATCGTGGTAGAGATCAGTGATCAAAGTGATATTCAAAATACCGGGACATTGCCGCCTCATCCTGGCGCCAGTTTTGCTAAAGTGCTGTCAAACTTTGGTTTTCTTTGGCTCTGGTTCGGTCAACTCAATTCCCAATTAGCTGATCGAGTTTTTGTCTACGTCCTAATGATCATTGCGTACAACCTGACCGGGACTAATCTTGGCGTATCCATTCCTTTGTTAGCTTTTGGCATCCCTTCATTGTTATTCGGACCGCTGGCTGGGGTTTTTGTTGATAAATGGGACAGGAAGACCATTTTGGTCATTACTTCGATCATCAGAGGCGCTTTGGTCCTGCTGGTCGTGCCGTTGATCGACAAATCATTGGGCTCGATCTTTGCGGTGAGTTTTCTTATCTACACAGTGACGCAATTTTTTGCGCCGGCCGAGACCGCCTCGATACCCGAGCTGGTCAAGAAACATGACCTGATCGTGGCTAATTCGCTTTTCATGATCACTTGGATGGGGGCTTCGGTCATCGGGTTTGGCCTGGGCGCGCCGCTAGTCAACTTTTTTGGCAACGAAGGAACGTTTTTAGTGGCGGCTGTCCTGTATTTTGTTGCCGCGGTTTCTGTTTCTTTGGTGCGGCTTAAGCCGGTGGAGCATGAAGAAAAACATAAGAATAGGCCGATTAGGGAAGATCTGTTCTTTGGCCTGGAATTTATTCGCCGTAACAAAGTTGTCATGTATTCATTGCTCAAACTCTTTGTGGCTACTGCGGCCATTGCCATAATTTCTTTATTAGCTATTTCTTATGCCAAAGATGTCCTGGGGATCGGGGCCAAGAACTTCGGCTATCTGATCATTGCCGTTGGGGTGGGGATGTTTGTGGGGATGGGTTTGCTGGAGAGACTAAGCCGGCTTGTGACCAAGGGAGCTATTGTTATTTTAAGCTTTATTGTTTCTGGGATTGCGCTGATCTTGATCGGTTCTGTGACCGACCTGAAAGCAGCCCTGCTGTTGATCGCCTTGCTGGGTGTGGGCAATATCTTTATTGTTTCATCGATCCAAACGATCCTGCAGCACCGCATCCCGAGGAACATCCGGGGCCGGGTCTTTGGCGTGCAGAATATGCTGATCAATTCGGCCTTTGTCTTTCCGGTTATTCTATCTGGGTTTGCCGCTGACATTTATGGCGTGAAAACAACGCTGATGGTCCTGGGCTATATCGTGGCTTTTACTGGTGTGGCGGGCATCTTCCTGCCCCGGTTCCGTGACGCATGAGCCAGCGAGTTGGCAATTACTATGTGACCCTGCGCTGTAATGATTCCTGCGAATTCTGTGTTATCTGGGATAACGACCAGCATAAGAAGATCGAGGAAAAGGCCTATGACCTGGCTCGATTTAAAGAGCTGGGGGTTGCCCGGCTTAATATTCTTGGCGGTGAGCCGCTGCTGCGTTCTGATCTGCCGCAGATTCTGCAACAAGCCAAAAATCTCGATTTAAATGTTGACCTAACGACCAATGGCATTCTTTATCCTGAA
>JAHIZU010000216.1 GCA_018814265.1 Candidatus Margulisiibacteriota bacterium
CCTCTCCTAAACGAAACAAAAAGAACCGGCATTTCTGTATTCGGGTTAAAATTGTACCCCCTTAGCGCGGAGAGCTCTCTTTGCACATCAAGAGGCAGGGAATTAATTTGTCCGGTTACAGCTTGATAAAAACTCTCATGAATATCTTCCACTATCTGCCAGCAAAAAGGGCGGATTTTCATTTCAGCCAGGTTGAGCATCCGGTTGATGACATCGGCATTGCCATACTCTTTAACTACTGCCTTTTTATATCGAAGAAAGGAATTATAATCATCTAATTGAGTAAAGATATCCCCAACAATTTCAATTAATTCTGCTTCTGTTGCTTTATTTTCTTTGGCAATATAAGTTGCAGTGAGCTCTAAGAGGTTGCTTTTGTTAGCAATTCCTGCTGCTGAGCCAGATTTTACGTTTCCAGCTATTAGACTTGCAACTATAATGTTATCTGCTATTATCATTTTCCATCCTCTTCTAGAGAATTCTTCCTAATATATATTTCGTTAGTTTTAGCCAAAAATTTCACATCGTGTCAAATCATCTAAGAACCTGACCGAAACAGGTATCGTTCTATCATATAAATCTAACCATACACGACCTCCTTTTCCGGTTCCGGCATTGGCAGGGACTTGCCTTTCTTTTTGGCTTGATAAGCTCGGTACAATAATAATGTTTTCTTCTCGATGGCCCTTTTTAAGGCAGCAGGATTAAGTTTCCGATAGACGGCTTTGAGTTCCATCTTGGTTGCCTCGTCAATCTGGGCTGATTCAATCAATCTTTTGAAAGGCGTTTTGGCTGGTTCATATTTTCTGTACCTTTTGGATCCGATGCGGACCTTTTCAGCCAGTTTCATGATCGGCTGGAAGAAATTCTTGTAGAGGCGGAGTTCATTGCGGTATAAGGAATTGATGATCGTCTGCTCCATCGAGGTGACGTAGCGGAAGTAGCCTAAAACTTTGCGCACGTGCGTCCAGTTCTTTTGCTCGACATAGGCATT
This sequence comes from Candidatus Margulisiibacteriota bacterium, assembly GCA_018814265.1. Classification (GTDB taxonomy): domain Bacteria; phylum Margulisbacteria; class WOR-1; order O2-12-FULL-45-9; family O2-12-FULL-45-9; genus JAHIZU01. Next base: position 995 of record JAHIZU010000216.1, read on the forward strand.
GTCGTTCTTTTTGTTTTCCCGGCTTCTGGTAAAGATGAGTTTTTCATCGTGGCAATAGTCACTCAGGGGATAATTGATAAATTCGCCGCCATTGTCGGAGTCCAGACCCAGCCATTTAAAGGGAGTGCGCTGTTTCATTAGCTTGATGGCTTCGAGCGTAACTTTTTGCCCTTTGCCCATGATCGCCTCGCCTTCCCACCAGCCAGTGGCAATCTCGGTCAGGCTGGCAGTATTGAGAAAGTCGCCGCGCGCGCGGCTGCCGCAATGCGCCACTAAATCCACTTCCAGAAAACCGATCTTTTGGGTGTCCCAATCCGTCAGTCTTATCGGTATTTTCTTCTTTAACAGCGAGCCCGGCTTGGTTGTACTGAACCGGCGTCTGCGCTCCGCTTGTCTGGGGCTTTTTAATCGGCGGTCAATTGTGGCAGAGCTCATTTGCTTTAACTGTTCCGCGGTCCTGTCAGAGATCTTGATTTCCCCAAACGCTCTAAGCCGCTCCAGTTCTTCCGTAATGCAGGGCTTAAGCCTTTGGCCGCAGGGAAAATCAAAAATTCCCCAGACCTTGATCAGGGGAGCATCGATTTCTGGGCTATAACGCTTCGGCCTTAGCTTACGCGCGCCGTTATTGGCCCATACAGCATCAGCATTCAACACGGTAATCACATACCTGCGGTTATGTCCGGTGTTTTTTGTGTATTCGTTCAAAATCCTCGTCTTTTCTTTTTTTGTCGCTTTAAGGTATTCTTCTCTTAATCCCATCAAATATTGCCTCCGACTGTGAAAATCCATTTTACATCCCTCCTTCTCATCATCTTTTGATGATTATCGAAGGGATTTGCTGTTAATCACATAATGTTCTGTTCATGGAGCAGGCTTTTTAATTGCCTGGCCCAATCTCGAGACTGTTGGCTGCCGTAAAGTGCCGGCAGTTCGCCTGAAAAACAGTTTGCCCATCTTGGCTTCTTTTTCTTGGCTCGCTTCATCTTTTCCAAGCCAACCAATTCCCTTAACCGAAAATATTGCTCAAATCCCCGTTTCCCCATGCCTGTTTTCGGTCAGATTTATATGATTTAACGTATCAGATTACGGTCAGATTTTAGATGATTTAATACGCACATTTGACGCGAAATTTTTAATTGTGTATACTTTTCATTGAAATGCTTGACCCAAAACTAATTAGAAATAACCCAGACGCTGTTAAAAAAGGCTTAAAGAACCGCAAGGCCGACGCCTCTTTAGTTGATCGCTTTTTGGCCATTGACGAAGAATGGCGCAAGCTTACTGTTGAAGTTGATGAGCTAAAAGCCAAGCGTAATAAAGCCTCTGATCAGATTGGCGTGTTAAAAAAGGGAAAGAAGGATGTTGGCGGATTAATGGCGGAAATGAAGGAATTGTCCGCCAGGATCAAAGAGCTTGATGAAGAACAGAAGAAGATCGAACAGCGGTTAAATGATATCTCTCTGGAAATGCCCAACCTGCCGCATCACGCAGTGCCGGTTGGCGTTGACTCCCGCGACAACCTTGAGGCCAGAGCCTGGGGAGAGAAGAGGAACCTATCCTTTAAACCAAAATCGCATGATGAGATAGGCAAGAATCTAGGCATTTTAGATTTTGAGCAAGCAGCTAAGATCTCAGGCTCTAGGTTTGTGGTTTATCGAGGTGTGGGCGCTGCGCTTGAGCGCGCCTTGATCAGCTTTATGCTTGATCTGCACACAAAAGAGCATGGCTACACGGAAGTTATGACGCCGGTGCTGGTTAATACAAAGAGCATGTTGGGTACTGGTCAATTACCTAAGTTTGAAGAGGAACTTTTTAAATGCCGCGATGATGAATTATATTTGATCCCAACGGCTGAAGTTTCGGTCACTAATCTGCACCGAGAAGAAATAGTAAAAACAGATCTGCTGCCGATCAAATATTGCTGTTATTCGCCTTGTTTTAGAAGGGAAGCTGGCTCGTACGGTAAAGATGTCAAAGGGATCATTCGTCAGCATCAATTTAATAAAGTTGAGCTGGTAAAGTTTGCTGAGCCAGATAAGTCTTATGAAGAATTAGAGGGCTTAACCAAAGATGCAGAGAGTGTTTTGCAAAAATTGGGTTTGCCGTATCGGGTTGTGGAGCTCTGTACTGGCGATCTGGGATTCGCATCTGCCAAGACATATGATTTAGAGGTCTGGTTTCCGTCTGAAAATCAGTACCGTGAGATTTCTTCCTGCTCTAATTTTGAATCTTTTCAAGCTCGTCGGGCAGGGATCCGCTTTAAATCTGGCTTACCGGCTAAGGCTGAGTATCTGCACACTTTAAATGGTTCAGGTTTAGCAGTAGGACGTTGCTTTGCGGCAATATTGGAAAATTATCAGAAGGAAGATGGATCAATTGATATCCCAGAAGTTCTAAAAAAATATCTCTAATTCTTCCTGCCCCATTTAGCGATATAATTTGTGCTGACTCCTCCTGCAGAGGTGAAGCTTCCACCAGCATACAAATTTGCTCCGTCCCAGGCAAGAGCATTTACATTATTATTCATCCCAGATCCTACATCTGACCAACTTGAGCCATTCCACTTAGTAATATAGGCTGAAGGATTGGTAAAAACTCCGCCTACGTATAAATCTGATCCAGCCCAAGCAAGAGCTGTTACGAAATTGTCGTATGTTTCTGAGCCCAGGGCAGACCAGTTTGCGCTGTCCCATCCGGCAACGCAAGAAGCGGGGGTAGAAAAGCTGCCGCCGGCATACAAATTTGAACCATCCCAGGCAAGAGAGCTTATGGGGCCATTCATACCGCCACCAGCTAAGGCAGCCCAATTTGCGCCTTCCCATCTGGCAATACTGCTGGCTGGAAATCCTCCTGCGGTAGTGAAGTTCCCGCCAGCGTATATATATGAACCATTCCAAATAAGAGCATATATATCACTATCCATGCCGACGACTGGTGAAGACCATGCTCCCCCATTCCAACTAGCAAAACGCATTGCAGGAAAGCCTCCTGCCATCGTAAAACTACCGCCAGCCCATAGATTTGAGCCATCCCAAGCAAGAGCGTATACCGTCTTATCCATACCAACATCCAAATTAGACCAAGTTGATCCGTTCCACATGGCCACGCGGTTAGCTGCTATTCCTCCTGCAGTAGTAAAAGCTCCTCCAGCGTATATATTTGAACCGTCACCGGTCAAAACTTGTGTTGTATTGTTCATCCCCGTGCCCAGAGCAGACCAACTTGATCCGTCCCACTTAGCAATGTAATTTACTGTGGTTCCTCCTGCATTAGTAAAACTTCCACCAGCGTATAAATTTGAACCATCCCAATAAAGAGCTGCTACAATACTATCCATTCCAGATCCTAATGGTTGCCACCAGTACAGATCATACCAGGCAGTTGAAGGATTGCTGTCTAACCATCCGCTTTTTGTTGCTATTGCTTTGATGGTTTTTGAAGACAATAAGGTAAGCGGTGAACTATATTGTGGAGAGGAGGTGGTAGGGGCGGATTCGTCAGTAGTATAGTATATTATAGTTCCAGAAGTAGAACTTTCAATAGTTACAGTAATTGTATTTGCTTCATAAGATCCCGAAGCTAGCACATAGGTTGGTGCAGCTAATTGGGGAAGAGTAGTGGTTGTAGTGGTGGAGGTGGAGGGGGAGGGGGAGGTGCTTGTTGTTGAAGCTGTACTAGTAGTGGTGGTAGTAGTTGAAGTTGTTGTGTTTTCAACAACGTGCGCACAACCAATTAAGGTTAATCCCAGGCCTAAAACCCAGCATCCCAAATAAAGCACAATTGCTAAATGCCATAATCTCACTTGATTATTTTATCTGGAATTCGTATAGAACGCAAGATTTCTGCGATTTAACACGATATAATTAATGGACTCCGCACACATTTTGCCATCTGCTTAAGGATTAATAAATGGTTGATAAAATAGTTGGGCAGATTAGTCATCCAATACAGCAGCCAAAACAATCAAGCTTTACTTCAAAGAGCGACTTCATGGATTCATTAAGAAGTGCTTTTGCCAAAGCCACTGAAAATTTAGAAAAACAGCAAATTCCTGGGACCAATGAAAGTGTTTTTGTCCCAAGACCTCAAGAAACAACTTTAGCTACACTTAAGATTACTGAAGTCCAACCCCCGCTTTAATTTATGGTATAATTTTATTCATGCCGTTGTACGATTATAAATGTTCCAAATGTGATCATATCTTTGAAGTCCAG
>JAHIZU010000217.1 GCA_018814265.1 Candidatus Margulisiibacteriota bacterium
CCAAGGCGGAGGCCGAAGCAAGAGCCAAGGCGGAGGCCGAAGCAAGAGCCAAGGCGGAGGTAGAGGCCAAGGTGGAAGGCAAAGCCAAAGAAGCCGGGGATCTGCAGGCGCTGAGGCAGAAGAGGGCCTTGGAAAAAGAGAAGCTGGAGGCTGAAAGGAAGGCCGTCGAGGGCGAGGAGGTGAGCAAGACGGCCGCAGCCGAGCAAGTGAGTCCCGTGGATCGCCTTTTACAAAATCTGGACCGGATCCACAGACGTATTTCATAGAAGACGAATATAACGAGGAGGAACCCCGTAATGACGACAGAAGAAGTCAAGGAAAAACTTCCAGCAGCAGTTGTTGTAGTTGTTCCAGGAGTGGTCGTAGTTGTTGCGGGAGCGGTTGTAGTTGTTGTCGGGTCCGTACTTGTCGCTGCCCCGCAACCAAGCTTAACAATAGCCAGACCTACAATTAGAACCACAATCAACACCAAAGGAACCAGTTTATTATTTTTCATGTTTATCTACCCCCTAAAAAAATTATAACACTAGCCCATGATCACTTCAACATGATGCTCATTAGCAGTTGTCTTGTCCGGCGGGATGAGGTTGCCGCTCAAGCGGCGATTGTCCATGGTTACGGACTTAACGCCTTTAGAGACCCCTTCCGGGTTTCTCACTGTAATATAGTAAGTAGAGCCCCTGAAAATCCTTTTAACTTGAAAACCCTTCCAGGCTTTGGGAATACAGGGATCAATAAGTAAGCCCTTATAATCAGGTCTGATCCCCAGGATCCACTGGGAGACCGCGACAAAGTTCCAGCAAGCTGAGCCAGTTAGCCAGGAATTCTTGCCTTCGCCAAAATCTTTATGCGCCTTGCCCGCGATCATCTGGCAATAGACATAGGGTTCTGTTTTATAAAGCTCGACAGTATCGTTTTGGGCGGCTGGCTGAATGGCTTTGTAGTATTCATAAGCAATATCGCCGCGGCCGATCATGCATTCCGCGATCATGGCCCAAGGATTGGGATGGCAAAAGATCGCGCCGTTCTCTTTTAAACCTGGCGGATAAACACAGATCGAACCATATTTGGGAATAAATTTGGAATAGGGTGGGGCCATTAGCATTACCCCGTGCTTGGTCCAGAGATACTTGTGCACAGAGTCCATACACTTTAGGGCCTGATCTTTTTCCGCTGTTCCAGACAACACGCCCCAAGCCTGAGTTTCCAGATAGATCTGGCCTTCCTTGCACTTGGAAGAACCCAGCGGTTCTTCATCTTCGTCAAAAGCGCGCATGTACCAGCTGCCGTCCCAGGCCACTTTATTGATTTTCTTGACCATCTCGTCAGCAATTTCATTGAATTTTTTAATATCGTCTTTCTTGTTGATCAGCTCAGCCAGCCGGGCCAGTTCCCTGGCGCCACTGACAACCATTTGGGCGATCATAACTGATTCGGCTTTTTCCTTGTCATAGGTCAGGTTTAAGCAATCGTTCCAATCTGCAAAATATATCTTGGGCAGGCCGTGCGGGCCAAGGTGAGTGATGGAAAAATTGATCGCCCGGGCCAGGTGTTCGTAAATAGTGCCATTTTCCCCGCCCACAAAAGGGACTTCCTGCTCCAGAAAACGAATGTCGCCGGTTTCTTTAACATAAGCTGGGACAGAAACTGTTAGCCAGAGGTGGTCATCGCCATAGCCTGAGCCATTGCCTTTTTTTGACAGCGGCGAATACTGGTGATAGGCTGAGCCGTCCTCAAACTGGTTAGCCGCCAGGTCAATGATCCTCTCTTTGACCTTGTCCGGGATCATATGGACAAAACCTAAAGTGTCCTGATTGGAATCGCGAAAACCCATGCCGCGGCCAATGCCGGATTCGTAATAGGAAGCCGAGCGCGACCAGTTAAAAGTTGTCAGGCATTGATACTGGTTCCAGGTATTGACCATCAGGTCTAGTTCTGGATCTTCTGACTGGACTGACATTTTGTTCAAGTTGTCTTCCCAGTAATCGGCCAGTTTTTTGAGTTCTTTATCAATCACTGCCGGATCAGCGAACTTTTTAACCTTGACCGGCGGCTCTTTAATATCTTCGGTAAAGCCCAGCACAAAAATAAAAATTTTAGTCTCTCCAGCTTTGAGTTTAAAATTGAACATTTGCGAGCCGACCGGCGACCAGCCCAGGGCCAGGGAATTGTTCATTTTGCCCTCAACTACCGCGCGGGGGGCGGACCAATCGCCGTAATTGCCCATGAAGTCCCGGCGCTGGGTCTCAAAACCCTTTGCCGCGGCATTGGCGCAGCCAAAATAGCCAACCAGGTCCTGGGAAACGCGATAGCGGCTCAGATGATAGATAATATTGTCTTTAACTTCGGTCTGGCCGATATTTAGATTGTATTGGTAGTCGGTCATGTCGTTCAAAGCGTCCCAAAGACAGAATTCCACAAAAGAGAACAGGGAAAGGTCGCGCGATTTAACGCCCAGGGCGCCTTTTTTGGGCTCAAACTTCACTTCGAGCATCCAGACTTCCAGATTTTCACCTAAGGGAACAAAGTAAGTCGCTTTGGTGGTAATGCCGGAGTATTCGGAACTGATAGTGGTATAGCCCAGGCCGTGCCGGCATTCATATTTATATTCATTAAGGTCCTTGAGAAC
>JAHIZU010000031.1 GCA_018814265.1 Candidatus Margulisiibacteriota bacterium
AATTAAAGGAAATAATTGATCCTCCTAATTATATTTTTGATTATGCTTATTCTGATTTTGATAAATCAAACCCTAATTTGAATTTAACTTATGATAAGGAAAATAACAAAAATAGCGCCATAGTGCCATCAATTTCTGTGGCGATGGTGAGTCAGCGCTGGTCAACAGAAGATGATCCGGTCCTGCGGGATTATGGCGGGGGAGCTATCCGCGGCGGGCCGGAAGTGTTTAATCCTAATGGTTTCCGCGCTGATGGCAAATCTGAGCCGGTATATTTTGGTGACACCTATAAAAAATCTTATTTAAAATATCAAAATTATGCTGACAGCCAATACACAAAATATGCCTTCTGGGCCGAAGACCAGGATCCTCAAAAAGACAAACTGGTGGAAAACCCTTACTTAAAGATAGAAAACTGGGAAGTTGTGCTTAAGGATTTAACCGGCCAGGAGAACCAGGACCTGGAAATGAAAACGGAGAATATCCATGACGGATTTTCAGATGCATTGGACCATAATTTCCAGGCAAAACTAAAATATTATGCCAAAGAAAGAAGGATTGTTAAATTAACCGGCCTGGCTGACTCTGCTTATGAATTAATGTATTTTGATGGCAGCAAATGGATTAAGTTTGCGCAAGGGAATCCGGGGAACGGACATTTTACTGCTTTCTGGGACGTGGGCAGGCTTTGCGGTAAATATACTGTCTTACTAAAAACTTTGCATAACATTGCCTCTCAGGATATTTATATTGGGGACTTGGTTTATTGCAGAAGTAGCGATCCTGAAAACAGGAGAGTAACCAGCGCTTATAAACGAGCTGAACTGCAGTTTAATAAAGATTCCTTCAAAGAAGATCAGTTCTCTTCGGTTACTCCGGTTTCCATGACAGAAATTTACATTCGAAACAAACCGATAATTAAAACCCACGGCCCAATTGTGGAACTTATGCCTTCTCCAATTACCTTTGTGTCAAGTGTCAAGCCATCCTTGAAGTTTTTGTATACGGCTGATGATTTGAAAGAGGGCTATGGCATTGCCATATCGTCCAATGACTGGAAAAACAATACTCAGGACCTGACTATCCACCAGGTTACGGCAAACGGTGATCTGCAAATTGTTGATGATCAGAAAAAATATTCTGAAAATGACCCAAATACCGGCTCGCAATATTTTGTGTTTGAAGCCGCACTTGACCATTTTTCAGATTATGCCCTTTTGAACGGCAAATTCCAACTTTCCGCGCCGATAGTTTACGCGGATCGATACATTACAAATAAGGACTCAGTTACCATTTACGGCACGGCCGAGCCTGATTCTGTAGTTACGGTTTATGTTAAAGAAGAAAATGTTGTCCCTGAGATTGAAAATGCTGAACCTTATGAAGCTAGACAAAATGCTGATGTGCAGGGAAATTTCAGGTTTGAAGGGGTAAGGCTTAAACGAGAAGGCGAAAATTATCTTTTTGTCACCTCGCACCTGGCAGGCAATAAAGATATCAGAACATATAGCGACCTTACTATTGTTGAAGATACCATCCCTCCGTCGGTTGAGGCCAGCGCAAATCTTTACGCTTTCTCACCAAATGGCGACGGGAAATATGACTCAGTAGATTATATGGTGAAAACGAACGAAAAAGCCAGTATCTATCTTGGCCCCTTGATGCCTGGATCCCAAGGTGCCTTGTTTAACGAAGAAATTTCTGCTGAGCCGAATATTGAATACAAGATCAACTGGGCAGAAAACAATGTCCGGATCTATCAGCCGGGCACAACGACCAACTGGACCCAAATCGAAGAAAGAGCTCTTCCTTCGACTTATCCTGATGGCGAATACCTCACCACTGTTTATGCGATCGATCGAGCGGGCAATATTTCAGAAAATATCATCAATAAGACGATCGTTGATACTAAACCGCCTGTGATCCAAAAACTGGCTGCTGATCCCAATCCTTTTACCCCCAATGATGACCAAGTAAAAGACACAACCACTTTTAATTATGAATTTTCCGAACCGGCTTATGTGACGCTCAAAGTTAATCGCGATGACGGAGCCCTGTTCCGCAAATATGAAGGCCCTACAGAGAAATTTAGTTACCCGACGTCATGGAACCGCGACGTTCAGTCGCAGGTTCCATCTTCTGGCGATTGGACCTGGGACGGCCGCGGCAGCCGCAATGAGTTAATTGGCGGAGAATACGCCTATTTAATTGCGGCTGAAGACTGGGTGGGCAACACGGTCTCGTCGGAGTCCAAGACCATTGTGGTTGATCGCGCGCCTTCCCTGATCCCTTATGCCTTTGCTGAGCCTGATCCATTCTCGCCTGTTAATCCGGAAAACAGCTATACCGAGATAAAATACTATCTTGGCCGCGACAACCTGAATGTTTCAGTCTCAATTCAAGGCGAAGGCAGCAGCGAGATCAAGTCTCTGGTCAGGAATGAGGTGCAAAACAAAGGCGAACATTCAGCGCGCTGGTACGGTGATTTCGCGTCCGGCTACAGCGGGCCGACAGCAATTAAGAACCAATACCGGGTAGGGGATGGATCTTATGAATTCAACGTGTTTGCCCAGGATCCGGATGGCGGCCAGCCGGCCAATGTGACTAATACGGTCCTGGTTGATAACACGCCGCCAAACATTGTGGCCAAACCGGTCCAGGTTGATTACACCAGCAAGAAAGCGGCCCTGGAATACAATATTCCGGAAAATGCTTCAGTTGAAGTTGAAGTCTATGCTGAAGACGGCAGTTTGATAACCACGCTGGTTACTGCGGAAGCAAAATCTCCGGGTGATTATTCATTGGAATATGATTTTACGTCTGAGACAGAAAATATTGGCAAGAAGTATTTTAAGATCATTGCAGTTGATCGCGCCAAAAATATAGCTGAAAAGATCACGGAAACTTTTGCCATTGTTGCTAATGAGTTCCAGATCTCAAACCATTATGTTTCCCCGTCGACCTTTACCCCGAATGGCGACGGCCTGACTGATCTGACAACCTTAAAATACATTATTTCTGGCGGGGTGCCTGACTACATTGTCAATATTGATATCCAAACCCAAACCGGCTCAACAATTAAAACCCTGGTTAATGATGAGCCTCAGAGCGCCGGAACATATTCCTATTCCTGGGACGGATATAACGATAGCAAGCAGTTGACTTCCGACGGCTATTATCAATATGCGATCACAGTTAAAGATAAGCTTGGAGCAGAGATTGGGGCGCAAGGATCAATAATTGTGGTTTCGACCCGTCCAACAGTTAATGCATCAATTGATCCAGCCATTTTTTCGCCCAATGGCGACAATTCCAAAGATACCGCGACGATTACTTACTCCATTGCTTATCCGGTTGCCTACATAACCGGGGAAGCCCTGGTTAAGCTGGAGGTGCTCAACGCATCGAGCGAAGCGGTCTGGAGCAAGATATTTAATAATACTGCGGGCACGTACAGCTATGAATATAGCGGCGAAA
>JAHIZU010000032.1 GCA_018814265.1 Candidatus Margulisiibacteriota bacterium
GCTGACATTATCAAACTGGCTAATCGGTTTTTCAGGGATGAATATCTGACGTTAGCGGTGATTGGAGATCTGGAAAAGCTGCCGGTCAAAGAAATTCACTGCTGAATATCCTCTAGGCACTGTTTGGAAATTTCCCACATTATAGTATATAATATCAATTATGATCAAAGCCCAAATTAAGCGCCTACCTCATAATCAGGACTTGCCGCTGCCGCGCTATATGTCAGCGCATGCGGCAGGCATGGATATGTATGCGGCAGTATCTGAGGATACAACAATTCCTCCTGGAGGGTGGAAACTCGTTCCAACTGGTATATCAATGGCCTTGCCAGAGGGTTACGAAGCGCAGGTCAGGCCAAGATCAGGCCTGGCACTCAAACAAGGAGTTTCCGTATTAAATACCCCGGGAACAGTTGATGCAGATTATCGTGGTGAAGTCGGGGTCATTTTGATGAATCACAGCCAGAAAGAATTAATCATTAAACGGGGAGACCGCATCGCCCAGATGATCATTAATAAAATAGAAAGAATCGAATTTGAGGAAGTCCCAGAATTGCCGGCAAGCGATCGAGGCGCCGGCGGGTTCGGGCATACAGGGGTGAAATAATATGGCAAAAATAAAAGTTTTAATTAATGGGGCCAAAGGCAAAATGGGCAGCGAAAGCGTTAAAGCGGTTCTCCAGCAGGCTGATCTGGACCTCGTTGGGCAAACCGACATCGGTGATGATCTGGCAAAAGCTATCCATAACACCAAAGCGGAAGTGGTCGTCGATTTTACCCATCCCGAGGCGGCAATGCAAAATGCCAAAACCATTCTGGCTAACAAAGCTCACGCCATAATCGGCACCACCGGCCTCAGCCAAAATAACCTCTCAGAAATAAGAAAACTTTGCGCTAAGAACAAGGTTAATTGCCTGGTCGCGCCCAATTTTGCCATTGGCGCGATCCTCATGATGCGGTTCGCCCAAGAGGCCGTCAAACACATGCCCAGTGCGGAAATCATCGAGATGCACCACGAACAGAAAGCGGATAAGCCTTCGGGAACCGCTCTCAAGACCGCGCAGCTCATGGGAAAAGACGTCCCCATCCATTCAGTGAGACTGCCGGGACTGGTAGCGCATCAGGCAGTTATTTTCGGCGGTCTGGGGCAGACGCTGACTATCCGCCACGACTCGATCTCGCGGGAATCTTTTATGCCTGGCGTGGTCATGGCCATCCGCAAGGTCAAAAAGTTAAAAGGGCTGGTTTACGGCTTAGAAAATCTGTTATAATATGGCCAAATCCGACTCCACCAGAGTTTCGTCGGACAAGTATTTTAAGGTCGTTGCGGATAATCGCAAGGCCCGTTTTGATTTCATTATTCTGGAAAAATATAAAGCCGGCCTGATTCTGGAAGGATTTGAGGTAAAATCAATCCGGCTCGGCAAGGTCAACCTGAAAGAAAGTTTTGGCCGGGTGGAGAACGAAGAAGTCTGGATCTACGGGATGCACATCAACCCGTATAAATCCGCAGACAAAGGAAAGATCGACCCGGTCAGGCCCAGAAAGGTTCTGCTCAAGAAGCGAGAATTGGTGAAATTGATCGGTAAAGTAGCCGAGAAAGGTTTGACCCTGGTTCCCTTAAAGATTTTTTTCGACGGCAACTGGGCCAAAGTGGAGCTGGGGCTGGCAAAAGCCAAAAAGAAGTACGAAAAACGTGAAACCCTCCGAACTAGAGAAGTTAAAAGAGAGATTGAAAAAGCATTTAAGGGAAAAACTTATGGCCGCACAAGCTAAAAAATATACCGTTGCCGATGTTTACCAGGAAGCGAATAAAATGCTGACAGAAGAGATGTCCAGCATCAAAAGAAGGCCCTTAAATAACAGCGAAGAAACAAAGATGAAACAGCTGGGCAAATTGATCTCAAACATGGTTTTAAAGGAGATGAAGGTTATATGATCCAGGTACCGCACAATAAACCTCATGTCCCGCCGCCGATCACTCCGAAGGAAATAGGCAAAGAAATCAAAAAAACTGAGGACCAGACCAGCCAACAGGTTAAGGCGGCGCCCAAAGCCGGCATTGGCCGAGGGCCGGAATGGGATTCCGCATCAATAGCTGTAAGATTAGCGGCACTGGCAACCGAGGCCAAGGAAAAGGAAGTCCAGGCCGAAGATTTTAAGAAGATCTTGGAAGAGGTTGTCAGGCTGACCGGACTAAAAGATCCTCAAGCTGCCATGGAGGCGGCTAATGAAAGGCTGCAAAAAGAAATTGAAGCAGAATTAGAAAAGATCAAAGCGAACAAAGACTTGATGGAAGAAGCCGATTCCTGGCAAAAGTTCGGCGATCTTCTGGCACAGATGAACCAGGAACAGGTTTCCGCCTTCGTAGAATTACTGCAAAACGAGATCAGGGCACTCTGATCAAGATAAAAGAAACAAGTTACAAGATACAAACAAATTCTAATGTTCAAGTCTCAATGATTAAACATTATTTTGGTTATTGTATCTTGTACCTTGATAATTGGAGCCTGCCGGCAGGCAGGCAAAGCGACGTAAGGCATAAGGCTCAGGCCCAGGGGGAAATTTGCTTTCTCCGCCTGCGCCTAGGCCTGTGCCTAAATTTGCGAAGCAAATTTCCCGGGGCTGTAAGGGTTTTGACGGGAAGCCGTGGTAGCAAGAGTTGCGAGCCGAGGGCGCTAACCTCCCCTCGTAAAACACATGTTAGCAACGTCATAAACGCAGACGTAAAATCGTTAGCGCACATTGAGTGGTTTGAGGGTCTTGCACCTTCATTTGCCGCTCCTGTGCCAGTTGCTGCTTAATATATAAGTAGCCCGTCTCCCAAGCTTTGCCGAAGGGTTTGGGGTCAGACGTTATTTTTTCGGCTGCGTGATTAGTCTTTTCTGTTTGGCTGATCACTAAGACTTACATCAGATAGCGTGGGAACTGCCTGGCTTCAGGTTAAGTCCCAGGCGAATTATAAAAAGAAGCTACGCTCGTAGTAACTTTTGCGCTGCCTTTTCGGACGCGGGTTCGACTCCCGCCAGCTCCACCATTTTTTGGTCGCAAACTCTCGAAATTGGGCGATTTTTCTCAAACGATTGGTTTCTGCGGCGCTTTTTTGGACGGCGGCAAAAAAGCGCCGCAGAAAAAACGTCGCCCGCCGGCAGTTCCTTGTCATTGGTGACATACAGAAGATTCACTTCTATTGCGTCCTTTGAATAAAGGACATTTTTGATGTGCCGTCTTATCACGATTTCCCGCTCTGTCTTACTCTCCATAGCAGCAGCCTGAACTACATTTTTAATAGTTTTTTTGACCCTTTCGAGATTAAAATTATCGTCTCCCCTGCCCATTTCGACTCCCGTCAGGTCACCTTGCGGGGGTAAATTGAGCGTGGGCAACAAACTCTTAGATGCACTCCTTATTTCCAAGGCCCAGGGGTCATCCATTCCTTATCATACCCCTGCCCCTTGCTAATCGCCTCGAGCGGGCTAACAAGAAATTTTTCGATCTCATGCGCCACCTTGCTTAATTTTTCCGGAGCATGCTCGATCTCTCCCTTTTTCAAAAAAGCCTTCCATAAGGTTTGGCGGTCAGACTCCTTATCGTACATCTCTTCGGCAAAGAGAGGCTTATGTTCGGGCAATTGACTTTTACGATGGCGAAAAGTCCGTTTTAACGCCTCTGTAAGCCTTAAGCCGTTAAAATCAAACCGGCGCATCATCAGCCAGAGATCGTAAAAATCCTTCATCCGGCTATTAAGCGAACCGAGTTTTACTGCCGCTTCGAACTTTTCGCTGACTACGCTTTCGACCGGATAACCTTTCAGCCGCGGTCTAGGAAGGTCTAAGATAACGGGATAATCAACAATGCCTGGCGCGGGGTACATAGTATCTCCAAAAGCCACGTCAATTTGCATCGTGACGCGCGAGCGCCCCAGCAACCCGTGGAATTTCACGCGTACGCCTTCATAATCCGCGTTCTCCTTGATCTTTTTGGCTTTAACACTTGACGCGTTAAAAACAAGCCCGTCAGGGTCGACCGGGACTTTGCAGACGTCCTTAATCATGTCCTCGATTGCTGCCACTTTGTTGCTAAAGCGAGCGGAAAAATCGATATCTAACGTAGTCCTCCGCTCCGGGACCTGCCAAACCGTGAACATCAGAGCACCTTTTAAAATAAACTGGTCGGCATATTCGGATTGGCTAAAGCGATACAGAAAGCGCTCCATTGCGTAATATTGCAGGACTTCGAAAAACGGGCGTCCGGTTTTAGCAGCTATATTTTGTAAACGGGCCCGAACCGAGGCCGGAATGTTCTTAGCAGGCTTTTTCAAATTATAGCCTCCAGGACCGGTTTGATAACACTCTCAACGCGACAGAGCTTAGCATACTTCATAATCTCTTTTGGCTTAACCTCTTTTTCCGTAACCGCAACCTTGAGGGCATCACGAGCCACATCCAGTCCGATTTTATTGCGGAACTTGAAACAATCAACAACCGTCCTGGCCAGGTTATAGACCCTGATCCTGCGCCCATCAACCTCATGGTTTTCAAGCCCCTCTTTCCAGATACCGGGCGCATAGCGATAATACTTTACCGGAGGATATTTTATTTTATTGGCATGCTTGCCGCGCAGGATTGCTATATGCACATAGCGGGGAATCTCGCTTGTCGCTTCGTGAAAAGCCAGAGCAGAAAGAAGGCAGACAATTCCTTTTGGAACTTTGATCGAAGCGGCCACAAGATCGGGATTAGAAAGCTGAGTCCCCTCCGCCAACCGGTAAAGGCCGCGATCAACTTTTTTTATCTGACCGGATTTAACCACAGACCGGAGAACGGTTTTATCAAACCCTGCCTTCTTAATTTCCGAATATCCTGCCAACCCGCTCCTATTCTTAAGAAAGCCTATTAACTTCCGCCTTTTATTTGTCATATTATACCCACCCTATTTATATACATTTGTCAATAAGTGTATAGCATTAGGGAGAGGTTGTCAACCTTCTCGCAATCCCGATAATTCCAGCTTCTTGATCCGGGAAGGATGTTTGATCTTTTTCAATGCTTTTCGTTCAAGCTGCCTTATTCTATCCCAAATAGGAAACCTGCCCTGATCTCACCTTAATGAATTCTGCTCTTTTGCTTGAGCTGTTGGCTTTAGGGTGTGTGTAGCCTTAGGCGGAACAGCAAAACTTGTTCCTGGCTCATTTATTCGTGTCTGGACTTAAATTGAAAACCAGCCCTAAGACCGAAACCTTGCCCTTAATGTATGATCTGTTTTTAATGTGAAAACCAATCCCTTATTTAAAACACAATAGAACAAAGCAGAAGAAGCAGGATCATTGCCCTATATATAAACACAAAGCCAGAAGAAGTAAACGTGCAGCGTGCAGCACAGCGTGTGTACAATATATAACTATATAGGGATTGTGCGGGATTCCCCGGGCAAACCGCATCATTTTTGACGCTTAAGATTCAATTTTTTGCAGCCATGAATAGTATTGGGCAGAATGATCGTCAGGGTTTTCTCAGTTAAAGGATGCTCCAATAATTTAGAACACCGATCACTGAACACAGAAACACGGAGCTGACAGATCCTTTATCCAGGACTAACTTCAGATTTTTGCCGGGTCGTATACTCCGATTCTCACCACTTTCTGGCCAGAAATCTCCACTACGACATTCCGGGTGGGATAATTCCAATATTGGGTTTTGTCCAGCTCGCTGATTGTTTCAGCTTCGCCTAACTCTTTTAGGGCTTTGGCTGACAAATCCCCAACCGCAACTCCAAACACGTTATACGCAGGATCAATTGTCCAGATCACGACTGCTCCCCGATCCCCGATTGCCGTAAAACCAATAATCTTTTTGTTATTATCATAGGAATAATAATTTAATCTGCCGACTGACCCCAAAAAACTCCCTCTGCCTAGAAAATCATCCGCTCTGGACTGGCTCATGCCCAAACCCACGCCAAAAAGCGAGCGCTGCTTCGGCCCTACAGAAAACAAGGTCGTAGAAGTCGTTGTGGTTATGGTTGTGGTGGTGGTTGGGCCATAGCCATATTGCTTAAGCGCCGGGTCAAGAGCCCTGAGATCAAATTCTTTTGCCACAGCAGCCACATTCATCTTTGCAGATACAGTGCCTGACGCTAAAATCCTCTTCAATTCATTGGTCCGGCTGTTAAAGTAAGACTCCGCGCTTTTTCCGGAATATATATCCTCCACTTTAAATGTGTAATGCAGGCGATACCCCTCATAATGCACTTCGGTTTCAACTGCCATAAAATCACCAATAACAATTGTTCCGGGTTTGACCATTTTGGGATCAATTCCTTCAGCGTATGAAACCATATTAATATTAGTTTTACCTTTAAGATAATGCCTCGCCACCCAGGTATCAGAATCACTTTTGGTAGGAATAACTGATAATACATCCAGTTTCATGGTCTTGGCATCCGCTGAAATTTCAATGACTTTCCCCATTATTTTAAAAGCATAAGAATCAATCATTGACCAGGAAACAGATGACAGCAACACGGCCGTTATCAAAATTATTATATATTTTTTCACGCTTATTCCCCCATTACCTTTACTCTGACCCGTTTTTTTTCACTGCCCGCCGAACTCCCCGTAAAACACTTGCTGCCAGGGGCCAAAATCAAGCGCATCTTTTGGCTTTTTGGTGGTGAAATATAAATAGTCCGTGCATGTTTTCATATCAAGAAGTTTACTATTCGATGAATTGAAAAGCAAGCACGCGAATCAAATCATCTAAAATCTAACCATAAGCCGGATCGTTAAATCATTAAAAACCTAACCCAAATCCGGCATGGGAAAAGAGTTTTTGCGACTGCGTCAGATGGTTTGCGAGGAAAAGCGCGGGAATTCAAAAAAAAAGAAGCCTAAATACGGGGACTATGGTTTCGTTTCAGTCCCCATTATTCACAGCCATATCCAAAGCAGAGAATTTGCCAGAAGATTAAAGCAGAAAATATTTAGCGACTGGAATTAGTAAACTTTCAACCTGCTTGTCTCGACATAGTTAGTAAAGGGGGCAAGCAACATGGATATGCATAGTAGGAGGCAATATTTAATGAAACTGAAAGAAAGTTATCTGACCGCGGACAAAAAGGAGAAAACCAGATTGTTGAATGAGTACACCCAAAATACTGGCCATAATCGTAAATATGTCATTGCCACGCTGAATTCACCAACTTTTTGGGATAACATCAACAAACCGCGTAAGGCCAGAAAGAAATTGTATGGCGCGGAAATTGAAGCGCCCTTAACAAAACTTTGGGGCATCTTTGACTTCCCTTGCGGCCAGAGGCTAAAACCCTGTATTACAGAAGAGTTAGAAAGGCTGCGAAGCTTTGGCGAGATTAACGTTACGGATGAAGTGGCGGTAAAGTTGTTGAGGATCAGCCCGGCAACGATCGACCGCAAGTTAGCCAGGCCAAGAAAGGCCGAAAGACTAAGACGCTTTTCAACCACCAGGCCAGGGTCCCTGCTTAAGAAAAAGATTCCGATCCGTCTTACCGACTGGGATACAAGCAAAATAGGCTTCCTTGAGGCGGACCTGGTAGCACATTGCGGTGGCAATGCCTCCGGCCAGTTTGCTAACACAGTCAGTCTTACAGAGATCGCAACCGGTTGGTGGGAAGGTGAAGCCATCATGGGCAAAGGACAAATAGCTACCCTTGATGCCATCAAACTAATGAGAGCGCGTTCTCCCTTTGCCTGGAAGGGCTTAGACAGTGATAACGGCGGCGAATTTATCAATGTTCCCCTCTTTTCCTACTGCGAGGCAGAAGAACTTGCCTTTACCAGAAGCAGGGAAAACAAAAAGAACGACAACGCTTACGTTGAACAAAAGAACTGGACTCATGTACGCAAAATTCTAGGTTACTTTCGCTACGATACAGAGAAAGAGCTGGCCATCATCAACGATCTGTACCGCAATGAGCTGAGGCTGTACAAAAACTTCTTCCAGCCAGTCATGAAACTAGCCCAAAAGGTACGCTATGGCTCAAAAAAGCACAGAAAATATGAACCAGCCAAGACCCCATACAGAAGATTGCTTGAATCAAATCAAATCCCAAAGAAAACTAAGGCCCAGCTTAAGGCTTTGCATGAAACACTCAATCCCGCCGCCCTAAAGCGCCGCATAGACCACAAGCTTTGCCTACTGCTTCAGGCCTATCGAAGCAAGCGTAGGCCAATCCGCCAGAGACAGACCAAAGAAAAGGAGGTGAGTTCTGGGTTAGGTATTAGTTGATAAAACGATACCGGCTACGGTTAGGTTTTTATATGAGTTGACACGGGGGTTGTCTTGGGTCATCTAAAATGTAACCGAAATAGCACTGGTTGGGTCATTTAAAAGGTAACCGAAATTTCTTTGTGATGCTATCCTTCTTCAGCCCGCCAAGGGTGGGCCAAGGAGGATGGCAAAGATGAACAAACAGGCAA
>JAHIZU010000218.1 GCA_018814265.1 Candidatus Margulisiibacteriota bacterium
AATGATGAAAACTAACGCTTTTCTGGGCATTGACGTGGGTTCGATCAGCACCAATCTGGTGTTGCTGGATGAAAACAATAAAGTTCTGATCAAAAGATATTTGCCAACAGCCGGTAAGCCGATCGAAGCAGTTAAATCCGGCCTGACCGAGATCCATCAGGAACTCGGAGACACCATAAATGTCATCGGGGTTGGCTCCACCGGCTCGGGCCGCTATTTGATCGGTGAATTGTTCGGGGCTGATATTATTAAGAATGAGATCACTGCCCAAGCCACAGCCGCGATCGAGCTAGATCCCTCTGTTGACACTATTTTTGAGATCGGCGGCCAGGATTCAAAGTACATCAGCGTTGAACATGGCGCAGTAATCGATTTCACTATGAACAAAGTCTGCGCCGCCGGCACCGGATCTTTTCTTGAAGAACAAGCTGAGAAACTTGGCATCAACATTAAGGAAGAGTTCGCGTCCCTCGCCGCCAGTGCCCCATCCCCCGTCACGTTGGGTGATCGCTGCACTGTGTTCATTGAATCAGAACTCAACAACCAGCTGCAAAAAGGCGCGACCAAGGAACAATTAACCGCTGGCTTGGCAGAATCTATCGTTATGAACTATCTAAACAAAGTTGTTGAAACAAGAAAAGTCGGCCAAAACATCTTCTTTCAGGGCGGAGTGGCCTTTAATCAAGCTGTGGTTAAAGCCTTTAAAAAGATCACGAACAAGAAAATAACTGTTCCAGCTCATCACGAAGTAACCGGAGCTATTGGCATCGCCCTGTTGGCCAAAAGAGAACAAAGCTGGGGGAAAAGCCGGTTCAAGGGCTTTCAGATCAGCCAGGCAAATTATCAGACAAAGCCTTTCGAGTGTAAAAGCTGCGAAAACTTATGCGAGATCAACATGATCAGCCTGGCAGATGAAGATCCGGTGTTTTATGGCGGCAGGTGTGAGAAATGGGAAAACAAGAAAAAGGGATTAGGTGTTAGGGATCAGGGGATAGATCTATTTAAAGAAAGAGATGAGATTATCTTTCATCAGAAATTGTTCACAGGAGGCAAGAAAATCGGAATTCCCAGAGTTCTCTTCTTTTATGAACGCTTTCCCTTCTGGAACACCTTCTTCTCAAGCTTAGGCTTTGAGGTCGTCCTTTCCTCACCCTCCAGCCAGAAGATTATCCAGGCCGCGCAGGAAAGCGCCTCAACAGAAGCTTGCTTTCCCATCACTTTGATGCACGGGCATGTCCTGGACCTGCTGGAGAAAAAACCAGATTATATTTTTCTGCCCAGCTTGATCAATATGGAAAAAGCTTCAGAAAAATTCAACGAATCATTTAACTGCCCCTTTGTCCAGGCCCTGCCCTATTTTGCTAAAGCTGGCATTGACTTTACTCCAGAGACAAAAGTCCTTTCGCCGGCCCTCGAGCCCCAGCGCGGCAAAAGATACTTTGAACAGCAACTTATCCGCCTGGCTAAAGCTCTGGGTAAAAACAGGGCCGAGGCTATCAGCGCTGTAAAAAAAGCTGAAAAAGAATTTGCTAAAGTTAAAAAACACCTAAAGGACAGAGGTCAACAAGTCCTTAAGCTGATAGAGCAAGAAAAACTTCCCGCGCTGGCGATCATCAGCCGGCCATACAACGGCTCTGATCCAGCGCTAAATCTTGACATTCCCAAGCACCTCAAAACCATGGGGATCATCGCTCTGCCTTTAGATTATTTGCCGATCAGCCGGGCGGAAATTGCCAATGAATTTCCCAATATGTACTGGAACTACGGTCAAAGACTCCTGGCCGCGGCCAAGTTCGTCAACCAGCACCCGTCACTCTCCGCGATCCACATAACTAATTTTCGTTGCGGGCCGGATTCGTTTATCTCGCAGTTGATCAAAGAAACCATTACTACAAAACCTTTTCTTCAGATCGAAGTCGATGAACATGCCAGCGATACTGGGATTATCACCCGGCTGGAAGCGTTCCTGGACAGTTTGAAAAATACATGTAGGGACAGGGCTCGTCCCTGTCCGCGGACAACCACAAAGGTTGTCCCTACAGAAAAAAAACGCATCCTCTACCTCCCCCGCATGTCCGACCATGCCGTGGCTTTGGCAGCCTCTATCAGAGCCAGCGGCGGGGAAGCTGAAGTCCTGCCGCCGTCTGACAAACAAACTTTGGAACTGGGCAGAAAACACACTTCCGGCAAAGAATGCCATCCATTTGTTGTGACCACTGGTGATTTTCTAAAAAAGATATTAGCGCCGGGCT
>JAHIZU010000219.1 GCA_018814265.1 Candidatus Margulisiibacteriota bacterium
AGCCGCTTTTACTATTACCACTGGCGCACTGGTTTTCTCTTTCATCCATTTTCCTGGATGGACTTGGGGCTTTACTACCGCTTTGTCAATCAAAGAACAAATGGCAGCTGGCAGCCGGAGAACCGCTTTGAATTCCATTTTGATCCTAAGATTATTTTTATTTTTTCCCCTGGTCTGTCCAAGATAGGGCGAACAGCAAATGAGACTGAGGATACCAGCGTTATCGGTCGGGTCAAGCAGGGGGCGCTTCGCGTGCTGGAGATTATCATGAGCAACGATTTTGAGCTCTGGAACATTGATCTGGAAAAGCCGGAAAATACACATGTGGTCTATCGGCTCAGGCCCACAGTTGCCTGGAAGTATGGCTTGGGCTCGGTATATGTTTCAGACGATCTCTTCCACAGTTTGAAATACGGCGAGGTTTTTCGTAACTGGGCGACGATCGGCTTTGTCCGGCCGCTTAACGGCTTGAGCCTTGACCTTTATTATACTTACGAAACAGAGCGTACTCAGTTCCTTGCGGATAACTGGGAGAATGCCCACGTTATCGGCACCAGAATCATCTGGCATAGGGAATGATTTTGTTCTAAAATTACCGGTATCAAAGAGTTTCGTACTCGAGGATTTATAAAATGGAATTGTTAGAAAAATCAGGCAAACCTAGTAAATTAGATTATTTTATCGGCTTGGTGGCCTTGTTTGCTTTTTTGCTGCTGTTTTTTCAAAACACAGGTTTTCTAAAAGCATATTCACACATTATTCGCTGGATTAACCTGGGGATACTGCTTATTTTTATGTTTGATGTGGCGATTAAATATTTTGCCAGTAAAAATAAAAGGGTATATCTTGCCAAAAACTGGCTTGACCTGATTGTTTTTATCCCGCTGCTCAGGTTTATTCCTTTTATCGAGAACCTGCCTTTTTACATCATTCTCTGGCAGACGATTTTGATCTTTATGCTGATTTCAAGAACAAAGCGGGCAACCAAATTAATTGCTATGCTGAGTTTCCGTCCGGCCCAGCTGATGCTCATCAGCTTTTCTTTTGCCATTGCGGTCGGGACAATTTTGCTGGCGTTGCCGGCGGCCACAGCGACTGGCAGTGAGGCTACTTTTATAGATGCCTTGTTTACTTCGACTTCAGCTGTTTGTGTAACCGGCTTAATTGTCCAGGATACGGCAACTTATTTCAGCCCATTTGGCCAGATGGTCATCCTGGCGCTGATCCAATTGGGTGGCCTGGGGATCATGACCTTTTCCGTTTCACTGGCCCTGCTGATGAAGCGCAGCTTTGGCCCAAAGGAAAGTCTGGAAATGCGCGAGGTGCTCGATCAGGACCTGATGAGTAATGTCAAGAACCTGGTCCTGTTCATTTTGAAGATGACGCTGATCCTTGAACTGGCGGGCGCCCTGATCTTGTTCCTTCTTTGGGGAAAGAGGTTCGGCAATATTTTTGTTTCGCTCTACCACGCGTTCTTTCACTCGATCTCAGCTTTTTGCAATGCTGGATTCTCGACTTTCAGCGACAGCCTGATCCAATTCAACAATGACATGAGCACTAACCTGGTCATCATGTTCCTGGTCGTTATGGGCGGCTTGGGCTTTTTAGTCATACGCGATTTTTACCATAATTTGCGAAATTTCTTTTCTCGAACCAAGGACCGCAGGATGAAGCTGCGTATTCAGACAAAACTGGTCTTACGAGTTTCCCTGCTCCTGATCGTGATCGGCACGCTTTTGATCTTTGC
Organism: Candidatus Margulisiibacteriota bacterium; assembly: GCA_018814265.1. Taxonomy (GTDB): domain Bacteria; phylum Margulisbacteria; class WOR-1; order O2-12-FULL-45-9; family O2-12-FULL-45-9; genus JAHIZU01. The sequence continues at coordinate 1,748 of JAHIZU010000219.1, forward strand.
TTTTGAAAAGAGCCGGGGATTCGCTGGCCTGCGTTATGACAACCAGCTGCTTATTTCTTTGTTCCAGTCGATCACGACCCGCACTGCCGGCTTTAATACGTTTGATATAGCCAAACTTTCTTCGGCCACATTGTTCATGATGATTGTCTTTATGTTTATTGGCGCCTCTCCTGGATCAACGGGCGGCGGCGTTAAAACAACAACCGTGGCGGTGCTCTGGTCCACACTGGCCAGCGCCCTGCGGCAGGAGGAGAACGTTCGGGTCTTTAAAAGAAGTGTACCTAATGAGGTCGTGCAGAAAGTGATTATCCTGTTTGTTGTTTCCATCCTGCTGGTGGTGGGGTTTGCCATGCTGCTGCTGTATATTGAGCAAAAACCCATGCGTGATGTTCTGTTTGAAACGGTCAGCGCCTTTGGCACCGTTGGTCTTTCCACCGGCCTGACGCCGACACTTTCAAAGGCCGGCAAGCTTGTGGTAACATTGCTGATGTTCATTGGCAGGCTGGGGCCCTTGACCATTGGTTATGCTTTTGCCAGAAAACGCAAGCCGGCCAAAGTGGTTTACGCTGAAGAACATGTGATGATTGGATAGTTTAGGGAGGGATTATTATGAGACAGATCGCGGTGATCGGTTTAGGAAATTTTGGTTTTACTGTAGCCAAGGAATTAACGGATCGTGGTGCTCAGGTGATTGCCATTGATGAAAAAAAAGAACGCATTGAGTTGATCAAGGAATGCGTTACTACTGCGGTGGCTGCTGATACAACTGATGAAAAAGCGCTCAAGGCCATTGGCGTGCATAATGTTGATGTTGCGGTCGTCTGCATAGGCGAAGATGTTGAAGCCAATCTTTTGACCACCATCCTGCTCAAGAAGATTGGCGTGAAAAAGATCTGGGCCCGGGCGATCAGCCCGCTGCAGCAGGAGATCATCAAGACCTTAGAGGTGGACAACATCATAAATCTGGAAGAGGAAATGGGCAGGATCACGGCCAACTGCCTGATCGCCCCCAACATTTCCAAGTTCATCTCGCTGATGCCCGGCCACAGCTTTATGGAGCTAAAAGTGCCCAGGCAGTTCATTGGCAAGAGCATTGAGGAGATCCATCCCAGAAAGAAGCACAAGGTCAACATTGTCGCGATCAAGAAGAAAAAACCGCAGATCACAGCTACCGGTGAGCGGACTTTTGAAGAATATCTTGAAGATGTCCCTTCTTCTGATATCCCGCTGGAAGAAGATGATGTCCTGCTGATCGTGGGCAAGGACGAAGACCTGCAGAAATTCTCAAAACAATGAGTTTATTTAAAAGAAACATTATCAAAATGCTCTGGCTGCTACTGCTGCTGACTTATGCGATGGGTTATTTCCTGTTCATACGCCAGGCCGGACTCACGCCTCTGGCGGACCTTTTCTTTGCTTTCCTTTTTGTTGTCGGTCTGGCCACCTGGGTCTTTCTTACCTTGAGACTGGGTATGTTCAAGAGGCAGCTGGTTAATCTTATCCGGCGCATCCTTGCCGGCGATTACGATACCGGGGTTAGCGAAGCGAGGTGGCTGGGGGATGAAGTGACCGGCCTGGGGATATTGATCAACAAAATGGTCAGCCAGCTCAATATCTATGACAAGCTGCGGGTGGGGAAGATAGGTTTATACCATCGCCTGGTTGAACTGATCTCCGCCAATGTGGAGCGGGGTATTATCCTGGTCGATGCTGATCGCCAGGTCCTGTTGCTGAATACCGCGGTCCAGAAACTATTTGGCATTGAGCAGGAAAAAATGACTTTTGAATCAATTGAAAAGCAGGAGAACAACAAGGAATTTTTGCCTTTGTTCAAGGACCTGGTTGAGAACGGCAAGGTCATTGATACCTGTACGGTTGATCTGCAGCTGCCGATCCGCAACGCCAGAAAAAGGGTCTGTTTAAAAATGGCTCCGCTCAAGGACCAGGACGAAAAGGTCAGGCTGGCGCTCATTTTTGTGGCAGAAGCCAGAGACGGTGATCATCCGTGATACGATCCTTAAAGAAAAATTCCAAAGCTAAGGGTCTTCCCCCGGGGACACTTGTTCATGTGGGAGAAAAGAAAACTGATAAGACCAGGATCACGGTGATCGCTTATGGTCAGAATAATTTTGAGGAAAAAGAGGTCAAAAATATTGAGGAATGTTTTCCTTACAAGGATAACGGCCATATTAGCTGGATAAACGTAGATGGGATCCATCAAACCGAGGTTATTGAAAAACTGGGCAAACAATTTGGTCTGCATCCTCTGGTTTTAGAGGATATTGTTAATACCGAGCAGCGTCCCAAAATGGAAGACTACGGGGATTATCTCTATATTGTCCTCAAGATGATTTACCTCAATAATCAAGCCGACCTGATCATGTCTGAGCAGGTCAGTCTTGTACTGGGAAAGGATCTGGTGATCTCCTTCCAGGAAAGGGCGGGGGATGTTTTTGAACCGATCCGGGAACGTTTCCGCACTGCCAAGGGCCGGATCAGGCAATTTGGCGCGGATTACCTGGCTTACGCTTTGCTTGACGCCATTGTTGACGGTTATTTTGCCATCCTGGAAAAGACCGGGGAAAGGATCGAGGTTGTTGAGCAAAAAGTCGCTGTTGACCCCAAGCCAAAGACTTTACAGCTTATTCATCAGCTCAAGAGCGACATGGTCTTTCTGAGAAAATCGATCTGGCCCCTGCGCGAAGTGCTGTGCGGATTGCAGCGAAATGAATCATCGCTTATCCAGGGATCAACGGCGGTTTATTTGAGGGATGTTTATGACCATACTATCAGGGTGGCTGAATCCATTGAATCCTACCGGGAAATGGTTTCCGGTCTTTTAGACATTTATCTTTCCAGCGTCAGCAACCGCATGAACGAAGTGATGAAGGTCTTGACCGTCATTGCCACGATTTTTATACCCTTGACCTTTGTTGCGGGCATTTACGGCATGAATTTTAAGTATATGCCGGAGTTAGAATGGCACTGGGCATATTTTGCTGTTTTAGGTGTAATGGCTGTGATCGGCTTGGTGATGGTCTACTACTTTCGCAAGAAAAAGTGGTTCTAGGCTAATTGCCTTATCTTCTCCAATTTGCCAAAACAAATCAGGGTGTCACCTGACTTAAGCTTGGCATTGGCTTGCGGCACATGCCTAGCCAGAGCTAGCATGAGGGCGATGGTATGCTCGGCAGCAGCAATGGTATTGCCAGTATGCGCATTAAC
>JAHIZU010000220.1 GCA_018814265.1 Candidatus Margulisiibacteriota bacterium
CATACGGCAGATAACGACGACCACCCCAACTTGAGGTCGCAAATTGCGACCTCAAAAATTCAAACTCATTATCAGTTAATTGGAAAATAAAATCCGAAGGGAATCTTTCCTGGTTCCTTTTAACTTGTTCAATAAGCCTCTTTGTAGGTACGCTATAAAGTTTCGCTAAATCTTTATCTAATATAACTCTATGTCCCCTTAATTCAATAATCATTGTTTGAATTTCAGAAACACCAACTAAAGTACTTTTTGCCATATTTACCCTCCTTGCTATCACATTTTGTGATACCATAAAGCAGCAACTTTATTGCCAGCCTAAAAAGGAGGTTTTACGAAGGGAGCCAGTCAAGGAGTGTCGTAATCTCGACAGTTACTTCTGGATGCGCGGAAAAAGAGGCTCGCCTTTAGCAACTTTGACGCCAGCAACCTCGGTCTTTTGGGAAAGCGGACCTTGCAGCCCCAGCTGCTGCCACATTTTTCCTGCAGTTTCCGGCATAAAAGGCGAAAGCAAAACCGCAGTCTCTTTCAAAACCAGACTTAATACATACATCACAGACTCAAGTTCCTTAGCTTTGCTTTCTTTGGCCAGCTTCCAGGGAGCATTTGTTTCGATATATTTGTTGGCCGGCTTAACAAGTTTCTCCCAGATGTTGTCCAAAGCTTTTGAAAAAGCCAAATTATTCATATTTTGGTCAACCAAGCCTGACGCTCCACCCTCTGCTGCCCCTACCAGTTGATCTTTTGCTCCGTCAAGCTTATCCGGCCGTTCGGGGATTTGGCCTTTAAAATATTTTTCAATCATATTCAACGTTCGATTCAATAAATTCCCCAGATCATTCGCCAGATCAGCATTATAACGTTTTATAAAAGACTGCATTGAGAAATTGCCGTCATCGCCAAAAGCAACTTCTCTCATCAAAAAATACCTGACCGCGTCTACTCCGAACTCCGAACTCAAGGCTAAAGGATCAACCACGTTCCCCTTGGACTTGCTCATCTTCTTGCCTTCCACCGTCCACCAGCCATGGCCAAAGACCTTTTTCGGCAATTTGACCCCCAAAGCCATCAGCATACAGGGCCAGGTTACCGCGTGAAAGCGAACGATCTCTTTGCCCATTAAGTGGACATCAGCCGGCCAGAATTTTTTGAATAATTTCCCGTCATTAAGATAATCAAGGGCGGAAATATAATTGATCAAGGCATCGAACCAAACGTAAACCACGTGTTTGGGATCATCAGGCACTCCAATTCCCCAGGGAAAAGCAGTGCGAGTGATGGAAAGGTCCTTTAAACCCTGTTTAATGAATTGTACGATCTCATTCTTGCGGGATATTGGTTGGATAAAATCAGGATTAGCCTCAATATGTTTCAATAAATCTTTTTCGTATTTAGAAAGCTTAAAGAAATAACTTTCTTCTTTTAAGACTTCTGTTTCCCGGCCGCAATCAGGACAAAGCAGGCGGCCGTCAACATCTTCTTTGAGTTCTCCTTCTGACCAAAAAGACTCACAGGGAACACAATACCAGCCTTCATATTCACCTTTGTAAACATCTCCCTGCTGCAATAACTTATGAAAGACCTTTTGCACCACAGTTTCATGCCTTTTCTCTGAGGTGCGGATGAAATCATCATGTGAGATCCCTAAAGTCTTCCAGGCAGCCTTAAACCCCTCTGCCATGCGATCAACAAATTTCTGGGTGTCTTCCTTCTTTTCCTGCGCCGCGTGCCAGATCTTCTGGCCATGCTCGTCGGTCCCAGTTAAGAAATGGACATCAAAGCCCATCATCCTTTTATAGCGAGCCAGCACGTCCGCAGCCACGGTTGTATAAGCGTGGCCGATGTGGGGAACGTCGTTAACATAATAAAGAGGCGTTGTTAGATAAAATTTTTCAGCCATTTAATTGCCACCATTATCATCAATCGGAAATAATATTCTAAAATGACCCACCTTATCCAAAGCAGAATTTGCCCAGCCGGGCAAAGGGAAATTGCGCTCCAATTCAAAAACCGGCATGGGCTGCCACTCTTCACTGCCATCATATTTAACTTCAACCAAGAAACGGCCTAACAGCTTTTCTTCCCAATCAGCAGACTCCAGATCAGTCGGCTGGTAAACCGGCTGGATAAAGAATTTAAAAAATGGCGCGACCCCTTCCAGGGACGGGTCCTCAACATCAACCGGGCCAATGACCATCCACTGGGTCATTTTTTTAACATACTCCATGTCCTGACCATGCAGGGCCGGCACGATCTGAAACCCGCCCAGGCTGTTAAGCGGTGAAACTGAAACATCAATTACTCCAGCGTGATTAGCCCGGATCCTCCCAGGATCCGCATACAGGCTGCCCTCAAACCTGCCCACCCCGGAAACCGGGCGTAAGACTTCTCCCACCACTTTCTTCTCTCCAGATAAATACTCAAGACTGATCCGGCCGCCAAAGCGGTTCTCAAAAACAATTTCCCGGGGATATTCGAGCGGTCGATCAACCAAGATATATAATGTGTCGTCTACTTTAGGGGTATAGTCTTGAGGCAGTGAGATCACAGGCTGGGCATTAGAGGAAAGCATCACCAGATTGCCAACAAAAGGTGAAAAACCACCGCCAAAAATTGCTTGACCAGCAGGAATACTGGTGTAGATCGAAGAGTCAGGGCTCAAAAATGATCGATATTTGCCCGGAGGCTTAAGAAATTCTTTGGGTAAGAGAGAAAAAATCGTCCGTTCCTTATCAAGCGCTCCAGTTTTTATATGAATAGCATTGACCGCTGTTGCCGAGACCCTGCCTGGCGCCACCCATTTTGCCGCCGCATACCCGTTCTTGCTTACCTTGGTAGTTGGATATAAGACTTGGCCAACAGGTGCCCAGCTTTGCCCCTCATCTTCGCTAACCTCTATCGTTCCCCCAATTTTATTCTCGAGCCTGATGCGGTAAACTTCTTCAAACAGCGGCGGATTTTCATTGCGTACAGGCGGGGAAATACCACGCTCCAGCGTTGTTGCAAATGACCAAGATACAAGAAACAATAACCAAACAAGAACCAAGAAACAAATTCCAATAACCAATTTTGGGATTTGAATTTTGGTGTTTGAAATTTGTTTGTATCTTGTAGCTTGGTCATTGGTCATTTTTCGATCATGACTTCAACAATTCAACAATCGTCCTCACCATGACCCCGGTCGCCCCATCAGAAAGATAGCCTCGCTTCTTGTCCAGAAAAGCCGTGCCCGCGATATCAATATGCGCCCAGGATGTGTCTTCAGCAAACAGCTGCAAAAACAAACCGCCGATCGACGGGCCGGCTTTTCCCTGCCCTGACGTATTCCTAATATCTGCGATCTTGCTTTTTGAATACTCTTTATATTCTTCAAACAACGGCAGCTGCCAAAGCTTTTCCCCGCTCCGCTTGCCCGCGGCAACAAGCTGGTCAACTAATTCCTGATTGTTCCCCATAATGCCAGAAGCCGCGTCTCCCAGAGCTGAGATACAGGCGCCAGTCAGGGTCGCCACATCAATTATCTTCTTAACCTTTAGTCTGTTGGCATAAGCAATGCCGTCCGCTAAAACCATCCTGCCTTCAGCGTCAGTAGAAATGATCTCGATTGTTTTGCCGGCCAGAGAACCAACCACGTCCCCGGGTTTTTGCGCTTCGCCATCCGGCATATTTTCCGCGCAAGGCAATATGCCCACCACATTTTTTCTGGCCTTTAACTTCGAGATTGCCCGCATGGTTTCCAGCACAGCCGCGGCTCCAGCCATATCGATCTTCATTTCCCAAAGATTTCTCGAAGGTTTTAAGGAAATGCCTCCGGCATCAAAAGTAATGCCCTTGCCGATCAAGGCGATCTCTGGTTTTCCCTGACCATATTTAATAATAATAAATTTTGCCGGCTCTTTTGAGCCCTTGGAAACTGAATAGTAGGCTTCCATGCCAAGTTTTCTCGCCTCTGCCAGGCCGATCACCTTAACAGAAACACCGGGAATCTTCTTGGCCCGGGCAGCCAGGTAAGACGGCGTAACCCGGTTGGCAGGCGCGTTGACCAGGTCGCGGGCATTGTTAACAGATTCACTGATGATCTCGCCGATTTTGATCCCGGCTTTGATCTGTTTGATCTTGCGCTTATCCAGTTCAACAAGGCTCAATTCCTCTAGCGCAAAAAAGGAATCATCTTTTTCAGTGACAAAACCCCGATATTTATAAGCCCCTATCAGGCTCCCTTCAACCAGGGCCTGGGCCGCTTCATTGACCGCTAAGCCGCCAACACCTGCTCCATGGATAATGGTCGCCACTTTTTTGGCCTTGATCCTCTTGGCCTCAGCTACGGCCGCCGCGGCCGCCACCCTGACTTTATCCAATTCGAATTCCGAACTCTTACCCAGGCCAACGACCAAAACTTGAGTGGCCGGGATCTTACCCTGGCAATGGATCAGGTTAACCTCACCCAGTTTCCCCCGGATCTCGCCACTCTTAATTAAATTAACTATCGCGCTGTTTAGTTTCTTGTCCACTGCCGCCGCGGCCCCACCCGGCTTCTTTACCTCCTCAAAGGTGTTAACCACCAGCAGATCACATTTGAAATTTACTATTGAACCGGCATTTGATTTTATTTTCACGTTTAATCTTCTCCTTTGAAAAAAATGGGGATCTCTCTTTTTGCCGAGGCTGGGCTGTCTGAACCATGGACCAGATTTTTGATGATCCCATCCGGGTTAAGGACATTTGCTTCCTTTAAATCACCGCGAATGGTCCCGGGCAAAGCCTTTCGGGGATCGGTCGCCCCCATCAGTTCGCGTAAACGGCCAATCGCGTCCTCACCCTCGACCACACAGCAGGTCACCGGACCAGAGGTAATAAACTTGACCAGACCGGGATAAAAACGTTTTCCTAAATGCGGGGAATAAAGATCAGCAGCCAGCTCTTTGGTCATGGTCAGCTCTTTTTGCCTAATAAGCTTAAGGCCCGCTTTTTTTACTCTGACCAAGACCTCATCTGCCAGCCCGCGGGAAACCCCATCAGGCTTTATCATGAAGAAGGTTTTTTCTAGCACGTTTGATCGCTTCCTTTACCCGGCTCGGCGCGGTACCGCCAGGCACATCTTTGCCAGCGACCGAGCTTTCTGCTGAAAGTATGCGTGTCGCGTCGTAACCAAAGTCCTTGGAAAATTCCTTAAGTTGCTTCAAAGAGAGATACTCCAGCTCCATATTGGATTCTTCGCAATAAGCAACGATCTTACCCACGATCTTATGGGCTTCACGGAAAGGCACGTCATGGCGCACCAGATAATACGCCAGGTCTGTGGCAGTTAAATAGCCTTTTTTGGCTGACCGGATCATCTGGTCAGCATTGATCGTGGTGCTAATGATCAGCTGCTCAAAAATAGCCAGAACAGACCTGACCGTGTCGATTGAATCAAAGATCGCTTCTTTATCCTCCTGCATGTCGCGATTATATGCCAGGGGAAGCCCTTTCATTATGGTCAGCAAAGTTAACAGATTTCCGTAGACCCGCCCGGTCTTGCCCCGCACCAGTTCGGCAATATCAGGGTTTTTCTTCTGCGGCATAATTGAAGAGCCAGTGGCAAACTGATCAGAGAATTTTATATAATCGAATTCCCAGCTTGACCAGATGATCAGCTCCTCAGAAAATCTGGACAGATGCATCATCAAGCTGGCGCAGGCCGCGGCAAAATCAATCACAAAATCCCGGTCAGAAACCGCATCCATGCTGTTGGCGGAAATCTTGGAAAAACCCAGCTCAGTTGCCAGCCCCTGGCGATCGATCTTAAAATTAGTCCCAGCCAAAGCCGCCGAGCCCAGCGGCAGGACGTCAGCTTCTTCCCCAGCGCTTAGAAAGCGTTTTTTATCGCGCTCCAGCATCTCAAAATAAGCCAAAAGATGATGGGACAAAAGCACGGGTTGGGCGCGCTGCAAATGCGTGTAGCCGGGCATGATCACTTTGATATTGCTTTCCGCCTGGTCCAGCAAAGCGCTTTGCAGTTTCTTGATCAACATGACGACCTCAGTGACCTCATATTTCAGGTACATCCTGAGATCGGTTGAAACCTGGTCATTGCGCGAGCGGCCGGAATGAAGCTTTTTGCCAACGTCACCGGTCTTTTCGATCAGCAGCGCCTCAACATTCATGTGCAGGTCTTCCAGCCGGAGATCCAATTTGATCTTACCTGCTCCGATCCCTTTTAAGATCGCTTCCAGCGCCTTAATAATTTTCTTGCATTCCGCCCCAGTCAAGATCTTGGCTTTCAAGAGCGCCCGGGCATAAGCTATGCTCTGAACAATGTCCTGCTTATAAAGCCGCACATCGTAATTCACTGAGCTGGTAAATTCTTCAGCAGATTTAGCCATGGCCTGCTGAAACCTGCCTGACCAGGCTTTTTTAGATTTTCCGGAGACTCGTTTCGCTGCCATTATTATCCTCCCCTAAACGTAGGGACAGGGCTTGTCCCTGTCCGCCGGACAACCATAAAGGTTGTCCCTACATTTTTTTTAATTTCGCCCTGACCTTGATCGGTAAACCAAACAAATTGATAAAGCCCTCTGCATCTTTTTGATTATAAACTTCTTCTTTTTCAAATGTCGCCAGATCCGGCCGGTACAAGGAGTTAACGGATTTCCGGCCAACCACCAGACAAGTCCCTTTAAATAATTTGAGCCGCACAGTGCCGCTGACCGGCTCCTGGGTCTTGGCAATAAATGCATCCAGCGCTTCTTTCAGCGGAGAATACCATTGGCCATTATAGACCAATTCCGCGTAGCGTTGAGCAACCAATTGTTTATAATGCAAAGTATCCCGGTCCAGGGCGATAGATTCCAAGGCCTGGTGAGCCGCATAAAGGATCGTGCCGCCCGGTGTTTCATAAACCCCGCGCGACTTAATCCCGACCAAGCGATTTTCCACAATATCAACCCGACCAATGCCATGCTGGCCGCCAAGCTTGTTCACCTGCTTGATCAGTTCAACCGGGCTCAGCTTCTTACCGTTAACCGCCGTTGGCCGACCTTGGTCAAAGTCGATCTCAACATAGGCTGGCTTATTCGGCGCTTTATCCGGAGAAACCGTCAGGATGAACATATCATCTTTAGGCTCAAACCAGGGATCTTCCAACACCCCACCCTCGTAACTAATGTGCCAGAGGTTGCGGTCTGAAGAATAGGGCTTAGCCTTGGTAACTGGAACAGGGATGTTGCGTTTTTTAGCGTAGGCGATCTCTTCTTCCCGGCCTTTGATATCCCATTCCCGCCAAGGAGCCACGATCGTAATATCAGGCGCCAGGGCCTTATAGGTTAGCTCAAAACGCACCTGATCATTGCCCTTGCCTGTTGCGCCATGGCCCACGGCATCAGCTTTTTCCTTTTTTGCGATCTCGATCTGCTTTTTAGCGATCAAGGGCCGAGCCACCGAAGTCCCCAGCAAATACTGGCCTTCATAGATAGCCCCGGACATAAGCATTGGGAAGAGGAAATCTTCAGCAAATTCTTTTTGCAGGTCCTCAATATAAATCTTGGAGGCCCCGGTCTTTAGGGCTTTTTCTTTTAAGCCGGTCAGTTCTTCTTCCTGCCCCAGATCCGCGGCAAAAGCAATGACCTCACAGCCGTATTTTTCCTTGATCCAGGGGATCATGACCGAAGTATCCAGTCCTCCGGAATAGGCCAGGACGATTTTTTTGACCATTAGACTCCTCCTAAGAGTAAGGTTAAGATCGCCTTCTGCACATGCAGGCGGTTTTCCGCTTGATCAAAAACAACTGAATTTGGGCCGTCGATCACTTCGGCCGTGATCTCTTCTCCCCGATGAGCCGGCAAACAATGCATGACCATCACGTCTTTTTTAGCCAGGTCAACCAGCTGCTGATTTACCTGAAATTTAGCAAAGATTTTTTTACGTTTTTTGCTTTCTTTTTCCTGGCCCATCGAAGCCCAAACATCTGTATAGATCACATCAGCGTCCTTAACCGCGCTGACCGGATCGTTTAAAATATCGATCTCAATCCCGGCCTTTTTACCGTCCGCAAAGGCCAATTCAACAATCTCTTCTTTGGGTTCATAGCCCTTAGGTGCCGCGATCGTCAGGTTCATCCCAACCTTGGCAGCGGCAAACATCAGAGAATGACAAACGTTATTGCCATCGCCGATATAAGCGAACTTCAAGCCTTTTAAGCTCCCCTTTTTCTCGCGCACCGTGAAAAAGTCCGCCAGGGCCTGACAAGGATGAAGCAGATCAGACAGGGCATTGATGATCGGAACTGAAGCCTGCTGGGCTAATTCTAAAACCTTGGCATGTTCAAAGGTCCGGATGAGGATCGCATCTGCGTAACGAGACAGGGTCTTGGCCACATCACCAACTGTTTCTCGCACTCCCAGGCCGATCGCTTCCTGGTCCAGATTGACTGCTAAACCTCCCAGCTGCCACATGCCAATCTCAAAGGAAACGCGAGTCCGGGTGCTGGGCTTTTCAAAGATCATAGCCAGGGATTTAGCCCAGAGATACTCGTGTTTTTCCCCTTGCTGCTGTTTTTTCTTAAGCTCGGCGGCGAGATCAAATATCTCCGCTACCTCGGCAGCAGACAAATCATGGATTGTAATAAAATCTTTCTTAGAAAGTTTGCTCATGGAGGAAATAATATAGCATATCAAAGGAAAAAAGACAAACCCCAATCTCTAGGGGTTAAAAACCGGCGGCAGGCACCTTTTGTGCTCTGTGGCTGCCATTTTTTGCTTTACTTTATCAACCAATTTCTTATCCAGACCGGCCAATTTCTTCTTTTCTAGACCAACAATGATCTTATCAAGCATCTCGTAGCTGATGCCCATTTCTTCCTCATCTGTTTGGCCATGCCAAAGCCCGGCAGAGGGTTTTCTTTCAATAATTACTTTGGGAATACCCAATTCTTCAGCCAATTCCCGGACCTGCGATTTTAGCAGCCCGCCAAGAGGCAGCAGGTCAACTCCCCCATCCCCATATTTGGTAAAATAACCCATAACCGACTCAGAACGATTGCCAGTGCCCACCACCAGATAATTTAATTTATTCGCCTGGTAATACAGCGAGATCATGCGCAAGCGCGGCCGTAAATTTGCAATGGCCAGATCCATTGCTTTACCATCGTAAGCTTTGCCTTCTAATTGAACGAACAATTCATTGTTGACTGTTTTTAAGTCGACCAATTCGGTGGGGATATCAAACTTTTTCGCCAATTCCTGGGCGTGCTTCAAGTCCTCTTCCCCGCTGTAACAGGGCATCAGCAACCCTAAAACCTTATCAGGATAAGCCTTTTTACATAGCACGCCAACCACTGCCGAATCTATGCCTCCGGACAGGCCAAAAACACAACCCTTGGCCCCAGCATCCTTGACCTTTTGTTCGATCCATTTAATTATTTTTTGCTTCATTGGTCGCCTCCTTTTGCGTCGTGGTATCATTTCGCTCTTTGAGCACTTGGTCAAAGATCGGCTGCCAATCGCCAAAGGCCTTATAAAGCACGATAAAGTTCGGTTTCAGGTCCTGGGCCGTCTGGAAGATCTGATCAGGGTTTCTGCCGGAAA